>JBAYFD010000001.1:0-27694 GCA_041667365.1 Fibrobacteraceae bacterium
CCAGCGGATATAGCTCTGGTTACCGTAAAAAGGAATTGCGGACGCTGCGGTAAATAGCGTGCAGAGCGCGAGGAAGAACGGCAGTTTTTTCACTATGTTTCGGCCCGGTTTCATCTGGTTTTAAAAACGAATGGAATGGCTGCAATATACAAAACGGCGGCCCTCACTTTTCTTATCTTTCCCCGTATGAATATAGTCTTTATGGGTACGCCGGAATTTGCGGCCCGATTTCTGCTCCATTTGCACAAAGGCCCGCATCGCATTCTGAGCGTAGTCACTCAGCCGGACCGCCCGGCGGGCCGCGGGCGCGTGCTTACACCTCCGCCTGTGAAAACCTGCGCGCAGGAACTCGGATATCCCGTGCTGCAGCCGGAATCCGTAAAGGATCCGGGCTTCGCGGAAACGCTTTCCGCGCTCCACGCGGATCTCTTCGTGGTCGTCGCTTTTTCCATTCTCCCAAAGGCCGTGCTCGCGGCGTCGAAACTCGGCGCGGTGAATGTCCACGGAAGCCTTCTCCCCAAGTACCGCGGCGCGGCGCCCGTGCAGTGGGCGATTGCGGACGGCAACGCGGAAACAGGCGTCTCCGTGTTCCTCCTCGACGATAAGATGGATCACGGCCCGCTTCTCGAACAGCGCAAGGTCGCCATCGCGGACGATGACACCACGGCGACGCTCCTGGATAAAATGGTCGCTCCGGGCTGTGACGCTTTGGACCGTGCCCTCGGACGCATCGCAATCGGAAATCTTTCGGAACTCCCCGCGCAGGAGCACGCTTTCGCAAGTCCTGCTCCGAAAATCAAAAAGGAAAATGGCCGCCTGGATTTTTCGCACACGGCGAAACAACTTCACGATCAGATCCGCGCGTTCAGCCCGTGGCCTGGAGGCTATGCGTCCTTTATGGGAAAGACGGCGTACCTCCGCAAGACGGTCGTCGCGCAGGTTCCGTTCCGCCTCGCTCCGGGCGAGGTCCGTATCGAAAGTGGTCATTTGTATGTGGGCACCGCGGACGGTGTCCTTGAAATTATTGAAATCCAGCTCGAAGGCAAGCGCTCGATGTCCGTGCGCGAATTCCTCCCGGGCCTTCACGCCAAGGATGCACTTTGCTTCAAGACGATAGCTTAAAAGAGCGTTTTTCCGTTTACCGCGCGCTTGTGGACTGGAAGGCGAACGGCACGTTCCTCCGGGAACATTCCCTTTCTCCGTTTGCGATGGAACTCGCGCTTGGCGTGTGCCGCAGACATCTGCTGCTGCTCCACGCTATCCGCAAAGGCGTTGCGAAGAACCCGGGCGAAAAGGCGGAGACCATTCTGGAGATGGGCCTCTTTCAGTTGTTCTTCATGGACAGCGTTCCGGAGCACGCGGCGATTGACACCAGCGCGGAACTTGCACGCATGGCGCTCGGCGAAGGCGCGGTGCGCCTTGTGAACGGGTTCTTGCGGAACGCTGCGCGGAACGGACTTCCGGCGCTCCCGCCGCAGAACGTGCAGCGCATAAGCATTCAGTACTCCGTGCCGGACTGGATCGTGCGCCGCTGGCTCGATGAAGGCGGCGCCGCGGAAGCGGAAAACCGCGCGAAGGAAACTCTCGCGACGCCCGTGCAGTGGATCCGCGTGAATACGGCGAAGACGACTTTGGAAAAACTCCGCGCGGAACTCGGACTCACCGGGCGCGATTATGCGGGGCGCTACCTCGAAGTCGCGGGCAAGGATGTTCACCTGGGCAAGCTTCTTAAGTCGGACGCTTTTGCGAAGGGACTGTTCTCCGTGCAGAACCCCGCCGCGTACGACGTTGTGAATCTTCTTCAGTGCGAATCCGGAAACTCGGTGTGGGACGCCTGCGCCGCTCCCGGCGGAAAGGCCGCGCTCCTCGCGGAAATGTGTCCCTGGGCGACGATCCTCGCGACGGATATCTCCGCCGCACGCCTCCGCGATATGGACGACATTGAAAAGCGCCTCGGACTTAAGAACGTGAAGTGCGCCGCAGTGGATGCGCTGAACTCCGGCTTTGCAGATAAATTCGATAGGGTCCTCCTCGATGTTCCCTGCACAAACATGGGGGTGCTTTCCCGCCGCCCGGAAGCGCTTTACCGCATCAAGGCGGAAGATTTTAAGACGCTCCCTGAAATGCAGTTTGCGATCCTCACCGCAGCGTCCAAGGCGCTCAAGGCCGGCGGTCGCCTGGTGTATGCGACATGCAGCCCGGAACGCGTGGAGACTACCCGCGTCATCGACCGCTTCTTCAAGGAAAACGTAGCGTTCAAGGCGGTGGGGGAACCCGTGCGCATCGGCGCGAACGATCTTGGTCTCGATCACTTTTTCGCACAGGCACTGGAAAAAGCAAAATGAAAAAAACATTTCTGTTAATCTTCGCGTTGGCGTTTTCGGCTTTTGCCGCGGACGCTCCGGCGGATTCGTCCGGTCTCCTGAAACATGCGTATGTTTCGCTCGAAGGCGGTGCGCTGTACCCCCTCGATGATGAACAGAACGTCGTTACGCGCCGAAATTATTTCAGCCTTCTGGAATTCCGGTACGCCTATTTTGAAAACATATCGGGCGTGGTGCAGTTCGGTTATGCGTACTACCACACGAAAGGGGATTCCGTGGCGTTCCCCGGCGTGCATCAGTTCAATGGCCGCGTCGGCCTGGATTTCCCGCTTTCCCGTGTGAAGCCCATTTCCATCGGCGCGGGCTTCAGCTGCGATTTGATGCGCGCGGATGGCTCTGACGAAGAAATCAAGAACTCTACGCTCAATGACAATGAAACGGAATTTGGCTGGTATGCCCGTCTGGACTTGCCTGTGATTCTTACGCAAAAATACCGCGCGGGCGTCCATGGCTATTTTGAACAAATTTGGACTGAACCGGATATTTCGAATATCGTGTGGGTCGGCATTTACGTTGAACGGAAACTCTGGTAGGAGACGATGATGTATAAATTAATGAAGATGATCGTTCTCGCCGCTGTCAGCTGCGCTTTTGCGGATATAGCTCCTGAAACCGAAGGAATGGAAGCGGATACCCGGGGTGACGGCACGTTCCTCATGGCCGGCCCCACATATTCTTATGACCGGTCTTCGATGCAGGGAGGTATCCATTCTGGAAGCGAAGAATGGTCCCCGGAAAAATTGCGGATGCATTTGCTTCTGAACCGTTATTCTTTGACGCCTTCGTGGGACATCGCCGCCCCGGCGGTCTGGGCGTCGACGGGTAATGAAATCGGTGACTTGCTGCTTTATGATTTGAGCTCAGACGACAGGGAGAAATGGAGCGGCAACCGTACGCCGATGATGGAAGGCGGTTTCCGCTCAAAATCGTATAAAGGTTTCTGGGTCACTGCGCGGGGCATACAGGTGGATCATTATAGTCAAAGGACAATGAGCGCCCGGGAAAAATGGGTTGATGGCACGGATTATTCCCTGTTCGGCTCGAATCTCCCGTTCGAGAGCAGCGTTTACGCCGGCCTCGGTTATTCCGGCCACGGTTTGGAGACTTCGGTGCTGACTGGCCATGAGTATTTGTGGGTGATGGGCGAGAGCGGCCGCTGGATTCCATACCATACGAATCCGCGCGTCGAAGGACGCATTGATTATAAAACCGTTCAGGCGACGTTCTCCTATCAGAATATAGATTTTGAAAATGATGCAGCCGGTGAATCCGGTACCCGCGATGAGATCAGCGGAACAGTCCGCGCGGCGCCCGTAGGCCCGGATTCCGCGGATCCTCTTAAGATAGGCGGCGGGGTCGCGTTCCGCAGCGCGCAGAGTCATGGCACTGTTTATTTCGGATTGGAAGATGATTATGTCGTCTGGCCTTTCGCTGAATTCGAACTGAAGCCCACGGACCGCCTTGAAATTTCGGGCTTCGGCGGCGTGAATAACCGTGACTGGCTTGTGAAGGATAGCGTGCGGTTATCGTTCAACGCTCCTTATGGCGTGAAGCCCTCGGTGGGTTTTAAGAATCATCTGGGAACGACGCTGAATCCGCTTGGCGACACCTATGAATATTTTGACGGCGACACTCTCGATCTCACTGCGGACGGCTATATGCAGCTGCACCGGTTGTTTTTCGATCTTCGCCGGAATGCGGACTGGTTCAGCATGGGCTTCAATGTCGCAGGCTGGTTCGAAAAGGGCGCGGAAACTTTTGATACTACGGGATTCGTGACCGATGGCCCGCTCACGTACCGCACGGGGAACATGGGCCGCATCGATTCCTGGATCCGCGGGCTCACCGGCGAGGCGAACGTGGAAATCCGCTATAGCGATGAATTCTCCCTCGGAGCGCGCGCCGGCGCGGAACGTATCCGCGGGGATGAGAAGCGCTTTGAAGTGAACCCTTCCGAAGAATGGGTGGAATTCAAGGCGCATTGGTTCCTTCTCCGTCATTTCACAGTCGATCAGTCATTGGCGTACCGGAGCGATGCCAAATGGAATCTCCGCACGGAGGATCCGATGGTCATCAAGGGCGACTGGTACTGGAACGCGAGCTTCTCACAGCTCTTTCCGGAGTACGGTCTTTCCTTGACGGGCACCATTCTGCATACGCTTTCAAGGGATGCGGTCCTTGTTCCGAACGGTGGTTATGACCGCACGCGCTTCTACTGCAACATCAGCAAGACGTTCTAACTTTTTCGAACAAAGTCTTTTTCAGAAGCGGTCATCCGGGGCCGCTTTTTCAATGGGCGAATCCTGTGATTTTCAAAGCCTTGATGCTCAGGCTGTTCGCGAACATTGTTGCGGCGGATTTCGCCGGAATCCATTCCCGGAGATTATCCGCCCGCTTTCTGGAACGGATATAAAGCACGGCGCATTCCATGCGATGAATTGTGATGGAATGACGGAAGCTGCCGACCCATTCGTAATGCGAAACATCTTCCGCCGGAATAAAAGTTTCTATGGCTCCGGGGAGTCCTTTCGCGTGCGCTTTGGAAAATTCAAAGAGGGGGAGCGTCCGCTGATTTTTGAGGAACGGAGGCGCTCCGTTCACCGCGAGAATTTTTCCGTCGGCGCTTTCGATGACGGCGACCACGCCCGTCCAGTTTTTCTGTACGCTTTTCTTTTTCGGCGGGTACGCCCCGGTGCTTTTTTCTGCATAAGCCTTGCAAATAGCGGAGAGCGGGCAGCTATCGCAGCCGGGATTTTTTGCCTTGCATACGGTGCGCCCGAGCTCCATCAGAGCTTCATTTGTGATGAACGATTCCGTCCCTGCGCACCAGGCGCGCGCTTCGTTCCAGTACGCATCGGCGTTTCTTTTGGAATCAGGCAGAAAATTCCATGCGTGCAGTCTTGAAAAAATGCGGATTAGGTTCCCGTCGAGAATCGCTTCGGCCTTGTGCCTTGCAAAGCTCAGGATCGCTCCCGCGGTGTATTTCCCGATTCCGGGGAGCGCTTCTATTTCTCCGCGCGTTTCCGGGAATGCTGCGTTATAACGTTGTAATAATATCTGTGCCGTTCTATGAATGTTCTTCGCACGGCTGTAATAACCGAGCCCTTGCCAGTGCAAAAGAACGGCTTCTTCGCCGGCGCTTGCGAGTGCGCGGATGCCGGGGTAGTCCCGCATCCATCGGATGAATTGTTCCTTGACGGCTTCGACCTGCGTCTGCTGCAGCATCACTTCGCTTATCCAGACCGCGTAAGGGTCACGGAAAGCGTAAGGATCTCCGGCGCGCCACGGGAGCGCTGCCCTGTGCTTCAGGAACCAGCGCTTGAGCGCCGCTTCCGCTTGGCTCATTTTTTGTAGACGCGGCTGCAGAGGCTTGTGAAGAATTTCCATTGTCCCTTCGCGGCGCGTTCGAGCGTGTAGTCCTTGCTGCGGCTGAATGCGTGCGTGCGGAGGCTTTCATATTCCGCGGCGCGTTCTGCTTTCATCCGGATGCAGTCTTCGATGCACGCGAGCCAGCGATCTGTTTCGCCGTACGGCAGGATGAATCCGCAGCCCTTGTCGCGTACGATGTCCTGCGGACCGCCCCTGTCCGTGACGATCGCAGGGGTTCCGCTTGCGAGCGCTTCGACGACGACGTTCCCGAAGGTGTCCGTTGCGCTTGGGAAGATGAAGAAGTCCGCATCCGCGTAAAGACTGGCGAGGGTGTCTCCGGCCTGATTCCCTGTGAAATGCACTTCGGGACAGTCCTTGAAATGCCCGCGGAGTTCTTCAAGATACCAGCCGTCGCCCACGAACATCAGCTCCGCGTCGTGATTCTTTTTGCGGAGTTCGAACCACAGATTTTCCAGGAACGGAATGTCTTTTTCCTTCGAGATGCGTCCGACGAATACAAAGCGCACTTTGCCGGTTCCGCCGAATTTTTCCCAGACGCCTTTGCCGCGGTGTTCCGGGCTGAACTTCTCGAGAGGAATTCCGCGCGGGAGAATCTGCACGTCTTTTTCCGGAATGTGAATGTCGCGGATGAGAATTTTCTTGTAGTCTTCACACGGGCTCACCACGGGCCGCGTGAACTGGTAAAAGATGCGCATCAATTGCAGGACGTAGACGTGCATCCATTTCGCTTTCACTAGCATTTTGGTGTACGTCGGAACGTCCGTGCGGTAATGGCTGATCACCTTGATTCCCGCGATTTTTGCGCAGATGCCGATAGCCCACGCCCCGGGGCTCGGCGTTTCGAGTTCTACGAGGTCTATCGGGTAGCGCTTCATGAATCGCAGGAGCGGGCGCACGTGCGGAATGGCGAGCTCGCTGTTTGCATAGCCGAGCTGCTGCATACTGAAAATCCGGGGCAGGAGCATCGTGTATCCGTTCTCGATGATGCCGCAGGGCCTTGTGTGGAAAGCGCTCCCGGCGAGTACCGCCTTGTAGCCTTGCGCGCGCATATAGCCGACGACGTTCCGGAGATTATTCGCGATGCCGTTCACTTCGTCGAGGTTATCGGAATAGAACGCGATGCGGATGTTTTGCGGATCCATAGCCGCATGGCGCTTTTTCATCGCGTGGCGCAGCCGGAGAAGCTCCGGCAGGTTGCGGATGATTTGCCACAATACGATGGGTGGAATCATGCATGTGCGGATGTTTCCCGGTTTCTGATGCGGAAAAGCGAAATAATGCGGGAACGTGCTTGTGACCGTTCTTCCGAAAATAGGTTCGCGCGAGTCCAGTTCCGCCGGTGTAAACTTCTGCTTCACTTCTTGTCTCCGATTCCTAAACTATTGAAAAAATTCCATTGCGCGGATGCGGAAATTTCAAGCGTGAAATCCTGACTGCGCTTGTATGCATCTTTCCGCATTTGTTCGTAATCCGACTTTCCGCTGTGCTGAAGTTCTGTGCACTCTACAAATTGTTCGAGCCACGCTTTTTTATCGTGGAAAGGCAGAACGAATCCGCAGTCTTTGCCACGGATGATATCCTGCGGTCCGCCCTTGTCCGTGACGATCGCGGGAGTTCCGCTCGCAAGCGCTTCGACGACTACGTTCCCGAATGTGTCCGTCGCACTAGGGAATACAAAAAAGTCCGCGTCCGCATAAAGCCCGGCGAGTTCTTTGCCGCCGCGGATCCCTGCGTAATGCACTTCCGGGGAATCCTTGAAGTGTTCCTTTAGCTTCTGTAGATACCAGCCGTCGCCCACGAACATCAATTCCGCATCGTTTCTGCCTTTGTGAAATTCGTGCCATAGATCTTCAAGGTATGGAATGTCTTTCTCCTTGGAGATGCGTCCGACGAACAGGAAGCGCGTCCGCCGGGGGGCATTTTCGCCAGCGATGCTTTCCCAGACGCCATTGCCGCGCTTCGACGGGCTGTAAAGGGCGAGTTCTATGCCTCGGGGAAGAATGACGACCTTGTCTTCCGGAACTTTGATTTCATCGATGAGAATTTTCTTGTATGCCTCACAGGGACTGATGACGGGGCGGGCCATGCGGTAAAACACCCGTGTCAGGATAAGAACCGCGAAATGAATCCATTTTGCCGGAACGAGCATGCGCACGTAACCCATCGCATCCGTGCGGTAATGCCCGATTGTCCTTATCCCGATGATCCGTGCGCATAGGAGTATCGTCCAGTTCGTCGCGGATGGACTTTCCATTTCAATCAGATCGACGGGATAGCGGCGCAGAAGCCGGAATACCGTTTCGACGCGCGGAATGGAAAGCTCCGTATTCGCATAACCAATGGCTTCCATGCTGAAAAGCCGCGGCAGGAGAAACACATAGCCGTTCTCGATGACGCCGCGCGTGCGCGTGTTGAACACGTTCCCGACGAGCGCGACCTGGTGCCCGCTGCGCCGGATGTAGGTGCCCACTTGCCGCAAGTTGTTCGCAATGCCGTTCACTTCATCGAGGCAGTCTGCGGAATATACCATGCGGATGGGACCCGGTCTGCGGTTCTTCTTGTATTTTGTATAAAACAGGCGGAGCGAGAGAAGCCCGGGCAGGTTCGAGATAATTTCCCACGCGAGCATCACTAGAATGAACCCGGCCTTGATGCGGCCTGTTCCCCAGTGCTTCATCGCGGGCTTTTGCGGAAACACGCTCGTGACGGTGCGCCCGAATACAGGCGGGCGGGAGTCGTAGCGGTTATCGGCGGCGGTTGTTGAACTTGACGCAGTCTTCATAACGAATTCCCTTTCCTCCGAAAATGTCCAGTGCGCTTCCGATCGTGAGATCTACTTTTTCCTTTGAAATCCGGGCGCAGCGTTCCAGGTCTTCAATTCCGCGCGCGCCGCCCGCGTAAGTGACGGGCACGGGGCTTTCCTTTGCGAGGAACGCGATGAGCTCTTCATCCATTCCGCGCTGCATCCCTTCTACGTCTGCGGCGTGGATCAGGAATCCGTCGCAGTACCCGCCGAGCGTTTCCAGAACTTCTTTTGTAATCTTGTATGAAGTCACGGTCTGCCAGCGGTCCGTCGCGACATTCCAGCCGTCGCCCGTGCGCTTGCAGCTCAAATCGAGGACGAGCCGGCTTCTGCTGACAGCTTTTGACAGTGCGCGGACGCGGCCCATGTCCAGTTCTCCGCCGACGAAAAGCCAGCTCGTGACGATGATGTGCGCGGCACCTGCATCAAGGTATTCTTTCGCGTTATCCGGATTGATTCCGCCGCCGGCGTCAAGACCGCCGGGGTAGGCGGAGAGCGCTTCCTTTGCCGCGGCTTCGTTTCCTTTGCCGAGCATGATCACGTGACCGCCCCTGAGTCCGTCTTTCTGATACAGCTTCGCAAAGTACGCCGGGGATCTGTCCGTTTCAAAATTCGTGCGCAGGCCCGTTCCCGTATCCTTGAGGGAACTGCCCACGATCTGTTTGACTTTGCCTTCGTGGAGGTCGATGCAGGGACGGAACACGGTCATAAAATCAGTCCTGCATTCCGGTGACGGACCAGTCGAGCTTTGAACCGTCGGGGCCCTGTGAACGGCCGCGGTAGAAGAACACTTCACCGCCCATCATCAGCTTGATGGCTTTCTGCGCGAACCATCCGTCAAAGTTGTTCAGAATGGAAAATTTTTGCTGCGGGTGCCCCATGTCGAATGTGAGGGACTCCGCATCGCCTTCGCGCCAGGTGATGCCGATGTTGCCTTTCGGGAATGTTTTTCCGGTGTATGCCTGGCCGTTGTCCGTCACGGATTTCGGAACGACGATTTTCGTTTTTCCGCTGTCCGCCATGATCGCGTATCCGAAAGGGGTGCCCCCTTTGGTGAAACCGATGCGCCCTGCGTAGAATTTCTTTGCGGAGTTCGCGCTGAAGTTCAGGGAGCGCACGGCGATGTCCGTCGCCTGGGCGGTCTGCCAGGTATGCTCCATGTAGCCGTATCCCTTCACGGTGAGCGTGTCCCCGTTGTGGGCGATTTTCCCGGAGACGCGGCCGTAGGGGATCAGGATGTACTGGGCGTATTTTTCACTCCCGATTTTCCATACGCCGGAACCGGGAATGAGACTCGCGACGGCGCTTTCGAAAGTCAGGTCCACAAGGAATCTTCCGCCTTTATCCGCGGAAAAGAATACGTGGTGTCCTTTTCCAGGCGTTCCGTTCATGAAGTATTCGTCTTTGATGTTTATTTCCCGCTTCGCGCGGTCTTCCTTGAGGCGCTCCGGCGGGTACTGGCGCCCGACGCTGTAGCTTTTGCCTTTGAAATTCCAGAAGGAAAGGTCGCAGCCGACTTTTTCGCCGCTCCCCGGGATATACAAAGTCGCGTAATTTATATATGCCTTGGTTCCGTTGTCGAGGGTGAACTGATAAGTCCAGGTCTCGTTGAATTTGTCCGAAAGCTTTTTTGCCCGCAGGAAATCGCCTGCGGAGGGGGAACGGTATTCGTCCCATTTGGGGGCGCTGACATTCTGTGCGTTGACGGAAATCGCATAAATCAGCGGAATTGTGCAGAAAACGGATAATTTAAAAGTCATACTATTTTTTATAAAATAGAAAACTTCATTTTACCTTTAGAGTAATGTTTGTCACAAACTGCCTTTAATATTACGAAAATTGGAAGAATTTGTGCTTTGTGAATTTTTTTTGGTGTTCTTTCTCTTGCGAAAGCCGCTCTTTTTTTCTATCTGTTCCAAGGAATCCATGTTGGATTCTCTCTTTTTGGAGGAGTTATGAACTTTAAGGTTATGTTGGGCTTTGGACTGCTTGCTATGAGCGCAGCTATGGCTCAGGATGAAACGGCTGCTGTTGCCGCTCCCGTTGTTGCTCCTATTACTGCAGCTTCTGCTCCTGCGGCTAAGGCGACCACGGCTTCCGCTGGCGTCTTTGATGGCGTCCGCGGCAGTGCGTTCAATTCAGTCGGCAACGAAGCCGCTCCGAGCACTATCGACGATTATCTCGCCCGTCCGAGCAATTTCGGCGGTGTGCAGATGCTGTACATCGAACCGGCAGGTCAACGCGGCCTTGTGTCTTTCGGCACCGATCGCACGTTCTTTGCTCAGTTTGATAATTCAGAAGATCTCGGTCGTCTTACTCTCGGTATGGCGAACAAGGGCGGCTGGGGTTTGGATGTCCGCCTTGCTCTTGGCCAGTGGCACAGAAGTGATGATGCTGGTAGCACTGGCTTGACCAATGCCGGTGATGACTGGGGTGCGACGTTCTCCACTCCGATGGGTGGCTATACTCTCGCTTTTAGCGGCGATTGGTATACTTATGCCAATGAAACCACTTCGGATCCCGATAAAGGTACGAAGCAAGATGAGTCCTACAATGATTTTTCCTTGAATGGAAATTTGAACAATGCTCCGAGTGCGGAAGCTTATACTTGGACTCTCGGACTGAATTTCTTACATCATGGTCATTCAGTCAAGAACGGCAGCAAGACAACGGATGACGGTTCTGTTGCTTATACTGAGGCCGTGCCGTATTTCAACATAGGTGCTCAGGTCCTTGGTAACGAAAAGGCTCATGTGTTCATTGGTGCGAACAATCGCCTTCCGGTGAGAATCGTTGATGGCTATGATTCTACCAAGACTGGTGCGGAATCTGAAGCGAGCCTCTTTGAACTCGGCCTTCGGGTTTCTCCCAATATCCTCGGCGAAGTCGCTGTTACGGATAACTTTATCGTCTTCGGTGAAGCGGCATATAATTGGCTTGTGTTCGGCTTCGGCAGCGGCACGGATGGTGTGAAGGGAGCTAAGGATGATTACACAATCCTCGAATCTCATTCTTATACGGCGATGGCTTCCGCCGGTCTCCGCTATCAGAAAGACAACCGCTATGCGATCGAATTTGAACTCGGCGATAAGGTATTTACCGATACGAAGGCCATCTTCAATGGCGAAGGCACTTTCGTTACCTTCGGTGGATTCCTCTACTTCTAATCGGGTATAAAAAACATTTAAAACCAGAATATCTGGGAGGTTTTTATGAATAAGAAAATGTTATTGGCGGTTGCTGCTGCGGCGCTCTTTGCCGCTGCTACACTCTCCGCTTGCAGTGCTGATTATGGTTCCGGCAGTCCCTCGGGCATTATCGTTCATACGGCTGCTGCGGCGGCTGCTTCAACGAATACATCCTCTTCTAGTTCTAGTAATGGCGGCTGCGACTTGAGCACTACCGGGATAGAATTCTGCATTGCCTCTATGTCGAAATCGGATTGCTCTTCGCTAGCGTCTAAAGCGAGTATGACCGATACCTATAAGCCGAATGGCTGTGAAACGTCAACGGCAACCTCGACTTGCACCGGTACTTCTTATGGAACGGTGTATCTGTATTCTTCAGATATGAGTTGCACCGATGTTAATTGACATTAAAGCCAGTTAATATCAAGTAATCATTTCAAGGCCGGCTTCCCCTGCGGAGACCGGCTTTTTTATGCTGTAAGAAGAATTATTTCCTGGGTTGCTCTTCATTCGCTCCGCTCATTCGCAATGACGAGAAAAAGAGCTTTCCTTGTTATTCCTCTGCGGGAGCCGTGGCAAACCTTCGGATTGCGCTGAGCTATTTTTTTCTGAACACTTTGTAAAAGCAGAACGCGTTGAGCGCGAGGATCGCCGCCCAAGTGACGACCATGAATACCGTGCCGCCGGTTGTAAGCGTCTGTGTCATACCCTGCCCTCCGTATTTTCCGCATGGCCAGCTTCCACTGTGTGGACCGCTGTCTCGCGGCCCCGGGTCGCGCGCCCGCTCTTCCACGCGTAGGCTATACAGACATTGATGAAGATCGCCGTGAGCACTAGGAATCCGCGTGAAATCCAGATGAAGGTCACCTGCCGGAAGGGGATGCCGCAGAACGAAACCATCGCGGTGTGGCTCACGTTCCTGAGCGCGATGATGTCCCATCCCTGCGTCGCCGTCCAGGCGATGAGGAGGATCGCGAGATAGAACGGCGTCACGTATTTGAAAATCGGTTTGAACCAGGCGGGGAGCCGGAAGGACGCGCCTTCATTCATCAGTTCCCAGCCCTTGTCCATTCCCAGCACGTAGGAGAACAGGAATGCCTGAATGGTTCCGAACAACACGAGCATGAAGGAACCGCCCCAGAAGTCCATCTCGTCCACTGCGCCCGCGGAAAGCCCGAATACGGCGATGAACGCGCCGAGAAACGTGAGCACTCCCACGGCGGTCACGGAACTGCGGCGGCTGAACTTGAGGTCATCTTCGCAGAAGCTCACGAGCGGTTGCAGAATCGAAATGGCGCTCGTGACGCCCGCGGAGAAAAGCATCGCGAACCACAGGAACTGGAAAATGTTGCCGAGCGGGATTTTCCCGAATACGATGGGCATCGCTTGGAATCCCAGCCCGAACGTGCCGAGCTTCGCAACTTCCGTGATGTTCGACCCGAAGAAGAGAACCGCCATCGGGATGACGATCGTGCCGCCGAGGATCACTTCCGCGAATTCGTTCGCCCCGTTCGCCGTGAGGGACGAAAGCACTAAGTCCTGCTTCGGCTTGAGGTAGCTCGCATAGCAGAGGATGATTCCCATGCCGAGGCTTAGCGTGAAGAACACCTGTCCCGAAGCCTCAAGCCACATCTGTGGATTTTTGAGTGCGCTGAAATTCGGGTTCCACATGTAGGCAAGTCCGCGGCTGATTCCGGGAATGGTGAGCACGCGGACGACGAGGATGATCCCCATAATGAAGAGAACAGGCATTCCGATCTTGTTGATACGCTCGATGCCTTTGCGCACGCCGGAGGAAATGACGACCATGTTCATCGCGAAGGTGATGACTAAGAAGATAATTGCGGAGGGCACGGGGCCGAAGCACGTGCGGAGCATGATGAAATCCGAGAAGAACTGGTTGATTTGTCCTGCGTGCACTGCCGCGCTGAGTTCTCCGGTGAGCGAATACCAGGCGAAGGCGAGGAGCCACGACTGGATGAACACGTAGTAGAAGCTGATGAACACGGGTGCGAAAAGTCCGAGGGAGCCGGCGTATTTCGCCCACGGCTTTTTGATCATCTGGTCAAGTATTCCCGGGGCGGTGCCGTGCCCGTAGCGCCCGCCGTAACGGCCGAGCGTCCATTCCATCCAGGCGAGGGGAATGCCCAGGAACACGAACGCGATGAGGTAGGGGATCATAAACGCGCCGCCGCCGTAGGCCGCTGCCTTGACGGGGAACCGGAGGAAGTTCCCGAGGCCGACCGCGCTGCCTGCGACCGCCATGATGATTCCGATTTTAGAGCTCCAGTTTTCGCGGGGTGCCATACAATCTCCTTGACATAAGCGCAGGAAAAAATAGAAAAGATGCTTGTCTTGAAATGCGCTTAGTTTATGCGGATTACAGCGAGTTCAGGATGTCCATGAATTCATCCGTATCATTCGTTTGAATTTGCGCGGCGGATGCCCAGCCGTTCTCCGTTCCGGCGCTCTGTGAAATGCTCTGCGCAAGCATCGTATAGCGCCGCACGGTGCGGTTGTTGCGTACCGCTGCATCAAAGGAACCGGGGCTTGAAAGCACCCATACATGGCCTTTCGCGCGGGTGACTGCGGTGTAGATCAGGTTCCGCTGGAGCATCCGGTAATGCGAGGAATCCAGGATGATGATGACGGCGGGGTATTCGCTGCCCTGGCTTTTGTGGATGGTGCAGGCGTAGGCGAGGCTCATCTGGTCGAGTTCGAGTCCGCTGAAGGGAATGCTCCGCCCGTCGAAATCCACTTCGAGGAACTGATCCTCCGCCTTGACTTTTTTTACCGTTCCAACGTCACCGTTGAATACTTCTTTTTCATAATTGTTCTTGAGTTGCATCACCCTGTCGCCGGCTTTCCAGTGCGTCCCGAATAGCGCGAATCCGCCGGCTTTCGGGTTGAGCAGTTTCTGCAGAAAATCGTTGAGGGCATCCGTGCCGAGCGGCCCTTTGTGCATCGGGGTGAGCACCTGCAGATCGCGCGAAATGTCTATTTCCATTTTGCTCTTGACTCCCGTGAGCACGAGCTCCTGCAGAATACCAAGGCATTCCTCGGGGGTCTGAAAATCGCGGAAATGGAAATGTGGCCCTTCGATGGGCGCGGGCCTGTGTCCTTCGTTTATTTTGTGCGCTTTCTCGGCGATGTCGTTCCCGCCCGACTGCCGGAAGAGGTGCGTGAGCCGTATGCCCGGAATGCATTTGCACTGGAGGAAATCGCGCAGCACGTTGCCCGGGCCGACGCTAGGAAGCTGATCCTTGTCGCCGATGATGACGAGGCTCATCTTGCCGGGAATGGCGCGGATGAGCCCTGCGCAGAGCCAGGTGTCCACCATGCTGAACTCATCGACGATGAGGATGTCCGCGTCGAGCGGCTCTTCCGCGCCGCGTTTGAATTTGCGGGATACGGGGTCGATTTCGAGAAGCCTGTGGAGCGTCGACGCTCCGTGCCCGGTGACCTCGCCCATGCGCCTTGCGGCGCGCCCTGTGGGCGCGGCGAGGAGGACCGTCTTTTTTAATTTATCTGCAAGGTGCAGCACGCCTTTGAGGATGGTCGTCTTTCCCGTGCCGGGACCGCCCGTGACGATGAATATCGGACTTTCGACCGCGCCGCAGATGGCTTTGAACTGCACGGGGTCATATTCTATTTTCTGCTCGCGTTCATAATTTTTCAGGAGTTCTTCTAGACCTGCGGCGTGCTCCGCCTGCGCTTCGGTGCGCCCGCGGATAAAGCCCGCGATGAGCTGTTCCGCACGGTAGAGCTGCGGAATCCAGATTCCGCCGTTCTGCCGTTCGAGCGTGTTTGAGTCGAGGAGGTATTTCAGGTTGTCAATGAGCGCCGTTGCGGAGTCATCGTCCGCGGTGTCCATCTTGAGAATCCGGGACGTCTCCTTGAGAAGTTCCGTTTCTGGAAGGTAGGTGTGCCCATCGCCATCCGCGGCCTTGGTGAGCGTGTAACGGAGCGCCGCGCGGAGGCGCTTCGCACTCGTTTTCGAGATTCCTACTTTGTCTGCAATCTCGTCCGCCTTGAGGAATCCGATTCCCCAGACTTCTTCGCAGAGAATGTAGGGATCCTGCGTAATCACGCCCTCTGTCGTTTTGCCGTATTTGCCCCACAGACGGAGCGCCGTGCTTCCGGTGATGCCGTGGGAATACAGGAAGAGCATCGTGCCGCGGCTTTCGCACTGCTCACGCCACGAGGCGATGAACTTACCGAGGCGTTTTCCCGAGAGGCCCTTGACCTTGCCGGAAATGTCTTCCCCCGAGTCGAGAATTTCGAGCGTGTGTTCGCCGAAGGCTTCGACGATGCGTGCGGCGGTCGCCTTGCCGATGCCTTTGAAGGCTCCACTTGCGAGGTAGGCGATGAGCCCTTCGCCACCCGTGGGGAGAATCTGTTCACATTTCGCGCAGAGAAACTGCTTTCCGTATTTCGGGTGAATTTTCCATTCGCCTTCCATCCGGAACGATTCGCCTGCGGAAACTTCCGGGAACATTCCCGTGACGGCGGCGGTGCCCCGCTCGCCCGGAATTTCAAAGCGCAGCACGGAGAACCCGTTTTCCGGATTGCGGTATGTGACGCTTTTGAGAATTCCTTCGATCTGCATGGGGCCCCTAAACTAAAAATTTTACGCAGTGCGTCTTGCATCAGTTTTGCGCCTGGTGTGCCCTGGCGGCTTTTTTCATGTAATGACGGAAAATGTCATTGCCTGCGCGCTGCGGCCGGAAAAACAAGGCGGTGAAATTTGAATTTGCGGATGTTTTCTTCGGGATGTCTGTCTGCTGTGAGATTAGCGCAATCGAGAGGCTTGCGTCGCTTCCTTGCGGGGGCGCGGAATCTCCCGCGGGGTGGCGGAAATGCGCCCGGCGCGCCGGCGACCGACGGGAGCCGGACGGGCGGCGCCGGATGAAGCGCATTGAAGCCAGGGGGCGCCTTGCGGAGCGGCCGATGCGGAATGCCGTGCCCGCGGGACTTTACGCGGTGAGCCCCCTTTAAAAAGGCTTTAAAAACAAAAAGGAACGCTTTGTTCAAGTGTTCCTTTCTGCTTTAATATCGCGTTAAAGAATATGCGCTAACGAAAATTAGCGGATTTTCTTCTTCTGACGATCACGACGACGGCGCTTTTTACGCTTGTGAGTCGCAATCTTCTTACGCTTTCTTTTCTTTCCGCAAGGCATATTGAAATCTCCGAAGAGGGTTGAAAAAAACTCAGTTTGAGTGTCCCAAAGAAAGAAAAAAACGCGCTCTTTGTCAAGGGACTTGTCGGGTTTATATGGAAAAAGGTATCTTTTGCGCGTTAATTTTGACACTCAATGAGGTTTAATTATGAGTCATCTCACCGATTCGAAGGAATGGAAGGCCCTCGAGGCCCACGCGAAGGAAGCTAAAACATGGCGTATGCGCGATATGTTCGCGCAGGACCCTGCCCGTGCGCAGAGATTCAGCGCCGAAGCCTGCGGCATTTTTCTGGATTACTCCAAGAATATCATTACGGAAGAGACGCTGAAGGACCTCCGCGCCCTGCTTTCTTCGGCGGATTTTGAAGCGATGCGCTCCAAGTTCTTTTCCGGCGAGAAGATCAACATCACCGAAAAGCGCGCCGTGCTGCACACCGCGCTCCGTTACCAGGGGAAGGACCCGGTCTGCGTGGACGGCAAGGATGTGATGCCGGACGTGCGCGCCGTACTTAAGCACATGGAAGAATTCACGAACGCCGTCCGCGGCGGCAAGTGGAAAGGCTATACGGGCAAGAGCATCAAGTACGTGGTGAACATCGGCATCGGCGGTTCGGACCTCGGACCGGTGATGGTGACGGAAGCCCTCCGCCCTTACGCCGGCAAGGATGCTCCGGAAGTGTACTTCGTTTCCAACGTCGACGGTACGCACATCGCCGAGACGCTCAAGAAGGTGAACCTCGAGGAGACGCTGTTCATCGTCGCTTCCAAGACGTTCACGACGCTCGAGACGATGACGAACGCGAACACTGCGAAAGCCGCCGTCCTCAAGGCGTTCAACGGCGATGAGACGTCCATCGCGAAGCATTTCGTCGCGCTTTCCACGAACGCGAAGGCCGTCGCCGCTTTCGGCATCGACACCGCGAATATGTTCGAGTTCTGGAACTGGGTCGGCGGACGGTATTCCCTGTGGTCCGCGATCGGTCTTTCCATCGCGCTCCGTATAGGTTTCGACAACTATAAGCAGCTCCACGAAGGCGCTTACGAAATGGACTGCCATTTCCGGACCGCTCCGGTTGAGAAGAACATTCCGGTGATCCTCGGCCTCGTCGGCTTCTGGTACAACAACTTCATGGACGCTCAGTCTTACGCGATGCTCCCGTACGATCAGTACATGCACCGCTTCGCCGCATATTTCCAGCAGGCGGATATGGAATCCAATGGCAAGACCGTGGACCGCGACGGCAACCGCGTCGATTACCAGACGGGTCCCGTCCTCTGGGGTGAACCGGGCACGAACGGCCAGCATGCCTTCTACCAGCTCATCCACCAGGGTACCAAGCTCATTCCTTGCGACTTCATCGCTCCGGCGGTGAGCCACAACAAGATCGGCGATCACCACAGGAAGCTTCTTTCGAACTTCTTCGCCCAGCCGGAAGCGCTGATGAACGGCAAGACGCTCGAAGCCGCGAAGGCGGAACTCCGCGCGGCGGGCAAGACGGACGCCGAGATCGCGGAACTCGCTCCGCACAAGGTGTTCGAAGGCAACAAGCCCACGAACAGCATCATGGTGCAGGAAGTGACTCCGAAGACCCTCGGCGCGCTCATCGCGATGTACGAGCACAAGATCTTCGTGCAGGGCATCCTCTGGAACATTAACAGCTATGACCAGTGGGGCGTGGAACTCGGCAAGCAGCTCGCGGTGAAGATTCTCCCCGAACTCGAAGCCGGCGAAAAGAATCCGGACGTGGAACTCCACCACGATTCGAGCACGAACGGAATCATCCGCTGGTACCTGAAGCACCGCGCTTAATTTGTTCTTGCTTTTGAAACGGGACGCGCCTGCGGGCTGCGCCCCGTTTTTTGTTGCGCGTGAACAATCCCGCGTCCCGTCATTGCAGCGGTATTCGTCCTCGTCATAGCGTATATCGCCCCTGTCATTGCGAGGTGCACAGCACCGAAGCAAACCACATTGTCCCAGTACATTGGAGTTGCCGCGCCCTCGTCATTGCGAGGCGTCAGCCGAAGCAATCCATTCCGCGTGCCGTGCGAAAGAGGTCATGCCTTTTGCCTTGCGTTTGTTTATTTTTGAGCCATGACCACCGAAGAAATCAAAGTCCGCATTCATCACGCATGCCCGCTTCTCGCGGAGTCTTCCGAAGTGTTTTCGGAGCTGGTCAATTTCTTCCTCGGTGAATCGAAGATCGTTTCCAATTTCGGGGAACTTCCGCGGCTCCTTGCGCCGCATAGGCTTTTCCGCGTGATCCGCGTGTGTGGTTCGTCCATTCCGGACTGCGCCGTCCGTCTGATCGATGAACATCCTGAATTTACGGGCGCGAAAGGAATGCTCCGCTATTACCGCTGCCCTCCGGGTGTGAACTGGCGGGATGTGGAACGCGCCGAGGATGAACTCGGCAATGCGATGCTGATGGATGTCTACGGCTGGGCGCCGGACGGTTTTACTTTGTTCGAAACCGCAGACGCGGGCAAGTTCGAACTCGTCGCGATTCTCGCGTTTTAAATGCCGGTATGGATTGCTTCAGCCGCTTTGCGGCTTCGCAATGACGGGGGAGGTTGCTGCATTATAGTGGTGGGGCTTTGCCGTGGAATTAGTCATTGCGGGGCGGCTCTGCCCCCGTGGCGATCTACTTTTCGATGAACTCGAAGTTCACTATTCCGGGGAGTTTGCCCTCGCGGCTTTCGAGGTATTCGTCAAATTGCATTTCCACGACTTTTCCGAACACCTGGGATGCGTGGCGGAGTCTCGGCTTTTCGCCTTTGTCGAGAATCAGAAATCCGGTGTGCGTCGCGTCGATTGTCTCGGAAACGCCCACGAATGCGACTCCGCGGATGGTGCTTTCCCCTTGCCATGCGGTACT
This sequence comes from Fibrobacteraceae bacterium, assembly GCA_041667365.1. Taxonomy (GTDB): domain Bacteria; phylum Fibrobacterota; class Fibrobacteria; order Fibrobacterales; family Fibrobacteraceae; genus JBAYFD01. The sequence goes on from JBAYFD010000001.1 coordinate 19,822, forward strand.
TGCGAAAGCAAGCGCCCGGTCGTAGGGAAGGTAGTTGAACGTGAGCGCGGGGTCGGGTTTTCCGTAGTTCAGCCCCTTCGCCGCGAAGAACGCATTCTTGGGAAGAATGCGCGTAATCGTCGTGTCGCCCGGGAGAGAAATCAGCTTCGCGTTTCCCCCTCCGCCGATCCAGTCCGCGACAAAGTAATGTCTGCGCGTTGCATAACTGACTTTGCCGTTAAAATAGCGGATGTCCTGGAGCGTTTTGAATATGGAATCCGGACTTGGACTGCGAGCGAGTGCGAGCGAGTGCTCGATGTAAGTGACACAGTCCACGGAATCGAGATTCACTGGCGGCTTTTGCTCGATAGTGTCTGCAGAACCTTCTCCTGTTGGGCCGAGCAGGTACGGAGTCCCTGCGAGCGAAGCGGAAAAGTAGCGGAGACGTTCCTGAAATCCGTGGACGTTTTCGCCTTTGTACCAAATTTGCTTCATCCGGAGGAGAGACTGATAGCCGTCCGTCGAAGCGTGCATGATCTTCATCCACACCGCATCCAGAAGCTCCCTGCTCTTGCCTTCGGACAGCCGGCCTGAATCGTTCAGATATGTCGCTATCGCAAGGGTGTCTCCGTCGAGCGTGAACACATAGCCCACGAGCGCATGCGCTCCCGTGATGAATCCTGTCTTGAATTTGATCTGCCACGGCGCTTTGAGCCATAGCATTCTATGACGTCCGGAACCGACGCCTGGACTTGCGAAACTTTGCATATAAAAGTCATTGCGGTCGCTCCGTGCCATTTTCGCGAGGAGCATCGTTTCCGTAGAGGGCTTCACCTTGTTCAGCGGAGAAAGCCCGCAACCGTCGTAAGCCTGAAAGTCGTCTGCAGGGAGTCCGATGGAGGCGAGGAACTGCTTTTCCGCCTTGAGCCCGCCGTTCGCGCTGCCGGAACCCGTCACGGCTTTTCCCATGTCGCGGAAGAGCATTTCCGCATGCAGGTTCTGACTTCGCTGATTGATTTCATCGAGCATACTCAAAAGGGGCGCTCCGCTCACGCGTGTTTCGTAAATGCCGATGCCGCCTGGAATTGAATAATCATCGATGACGGTTATTCCCCGTATGTTGAGCGCTTTGCGGAATGCGGCGATGAAGTATGCGTTCGGATTCCGCACGGGAATTACAAAACTTCCGCCGACGCTCGTGCCTATTGTCCCGTTTATCGTGAGGATCGGGAGTTCCAGATTCAGCGAATAGCTCCATTTGCGGGCTCGTCCGCGGACCGTCCTGAGATTGTTTATCACTTGTACGTAACCGACGTCCGGAGAAAGCGCAATGGCGGCAGTGTCGCCTTCGCGGGCTCCTGGCTTTACGGAAACAAGGACGCAATTGTCGTTGAACGCGAGCGGCGCGATTTCCGTACCGTACCAGGAATTAAAATAATTGTTGCGCCAGTGCTCGGGTCTGCGCGGCCCTTCGAAATAGGAAGTGTCCGCGATAATGCTTCCGCGGATGGTGTCAATGCCGAGTTCCTTGAGAGAATCCGCGACGTTGTACAAAAGGTACAGCGGGTCGGAATAAAAGCGCGCGGAAACGTTCGGATCGCCCTTTCCCATCACGTTCACCACGCCGGAAAAAGTCCTGCCGGTGATGCTCCCTTCGAGTCGGAATTCCGTTTCGGGAGCGAAGTTCGCGGGGAGCAGGGTCAAAGCCGCCGCGGTCGTGAGCGTCTTGAGCGTGCTCGCCGGAGTGAAATAATCTCCTCCGTTCACGTCCGCAAGTTCCTGTCCCGTCTTTACGGAGCGCACGGAAGCTCCGAAGCGCACGCCCGGAGCGATGGAATCCGCGATGTGCTGAAATTCGGCGGAAGATATCCCTGCGAATGCATTCGCGGCGATGCAGGAAATGAAAATGAATACGGATCTGTTCATTATCGGCGACGTTTCTTTTCTTTGATTTTCAGGTTGTGCACCATCTTGCTCAGAATGATGGTGAGGATGAGTATCCCGAAGACGCCCCCCGCGAGAATCCATTGGAATATGCTGCGGTGCGGGACTTCCGCTGGTGCTGACTGTTCCGGGGCTTTTATTGCCTTGTGCGGGGCGAACCGCTGCGTAGGAATATCTTCCCTGAGTATCTGCGCAATATCCGCGATGGAACGGCCGGTTGTGTCCTGAATGTTTAACGCTGCGTTTATGCGCCCGTCATATCTGATGAGAAGAGCGGCCAGCGCGGCGTCGGAGTCCTTCGCGTTTTTCTGCGCATGGCGGTAATGCGCGCCGATGTCATTCGTCATCGCGATGAGTTCTTTTTCCACGGCGCCCCATTCCGGGATGTTCGGGAAGCTCTGTCCGTGTTCAAGGTCCTTGACGAGCCCGCTGTAGCGCGTATCCTTCGCCCATACGTTCAGGACGCTTTCATCCGGCGGCAGGAATCCGATGCCGTGCGTATAACGGCTTAGGTTGTCCGCGCGGAGCAGGAACAGGAGCAGCCGCTGAGCGCCTTTCGCGTGCTTTGCCGAGGCCGGGATCGCGAGGTAGCTTCCGCCGAAGAACGGCTTACTTCCGAGTTTCCCTCCGGGGATCGAAAACACGACCAGTCCGGATTTTCCGAGCCGGCGGTCGGAAAATCCGTGTTCGGATTCAGGGATGTCCATCTTGCGGAGAATTTCGGATGTTCCGAAAAGAAAGACCTGCTCCCCGGTCGTAAAACGCGCCGCGTTCTGTGCGGAATTCTCGCGGAGCGAATTCGGCGCCGTCAGCGTATCCCGCAGAATATCGACGTAGCGGGCTATTCCGCGGAGCGACGCGGAGTCGAGAAGGGCGCTTCTCCATCTGCCATTTTCTTTTTTGATGTAGTCGCCGCCTTCGGACCAGAGGAACGGCGCGAGCGCCTGCGGCCCTGTCCAGTCATCTTTTCCGGGGAGGCCGAAGGGAATGAGCGGAAGCCCTTTCGCGGTCGTAAAGTTTTCTTGCGCGAGGTAGGTCAGTATGCCGCGGAACTGCGCTTCGGTCACGAGATCTTCCGCGCGGATGCCGAGACTGTCCGTGACGCGCTTGTTCGCGAAGAGAGCGCGGATGTCCAGGAACCACGGAAACGCATATATTCCGGGCTTCCCGTCGATGTGCGCCGGGCGCATGCTCTGCCTGAGGAACCGTAGCGAATCCACCTGCGGAGCGATTGCGTTCAACTGTGCTAGATACTTTTTATCTGCAAAAAAGGAAATCCAGGTGGAACCGGTTTGCAGTATATCGGGCGTGTTCCTGCTTTCGAAGGCGGAATTCAGACGGGCGAAAGCTTCGCTCCAGTCGATGATTTCGAGCCGCACAGGAATTCTAGTCTCCTGCGTAAAACGCCGGAGCGTCTTTTCGAGGTCGTTTCTTGAATCGGGTCCGTTCGGCATTGCCCAGAAAGTCACGGTGTCCCGCGGCGCGGCAAATGCGCTTCCGCAGAGCAGGATCGCGAGAATCGCACAGAAATTGGAAGAAAATATTTTCATCTTGCGAGCGCCTTGAAGTCTTCGAAGAACCGCGGGTATGTCTTTTTAACGCAGCCCGGGTCCATGAGCTTCACTTCCACGCCGCCGAGGGCGACGAGGCTGAAGCACATTGCCATCCGGTGATCGTTGTAGGTTTCTATAGTCGCACTTCTGAGAACATCGGGCGGCGTGATGCGGATGCTTTCCATGTCCGCTTCCACGTGCGCGCCCACTTTGCGGAGTTCTTCGGAGATTGCCGCGATGCGGTCCGTTTCCTTGACGCGCCAGCTTCCGATGTTGCGGATGGTCGTCGTGCCTTTTGCGAAAAGCGCCGTCACGGCGAGCGTCATCGCCGCATCCGGCATGTCGTTCAGGTCCATGTCCACGGCCCGGAGCGGCTTGCTCCTGTCACGGCGGCATTCGATGTAGCCGTTCCCGTAACTGATTTCCGCGCCCATTTTCTGCAGCACTTCGGCGAATTTCACGTCGCCCTGGGCGCTCCGGGAATCGAGCCCGAGCACACGCACCGGACCGCCGAGGATGGCCGCTCCGGCGAGGAGGTAGCTTGCGGAGGAGGCGTCTCCTTCGATGTCGAAATCGCCGGGCGTCTTATACGCGCAGACAGGAATGTGAAATTCCTTGAAATCCTTATTCCGGACTTTGACACCGAATTTTTCCATCGTCAAAATAGTCATTTGTATGTAAGGCTTGGAAATGAGCTCGCCCTTCACCGTGATGTGCAGATCTTTTTTGCAGCACGGACCGCTGATGAGGAGCGCGGTCAGGTACTGGCTGGAGATGTTCCCTGCGACGGAAATATCGCCGCCTTCAAGTCCGGCGGCCATTACCCGCACAGGAGGGTAGCCTTCCGTTACTTCGTACTGAATCTCCGCGCCCATCTGCGTGAGCGCGTCCACGAGGTCGCTGATGGGACGTTCCGTCATGCGCTCTTCGCCGGAGAGCCGGTATTTCCCGTTCCCGAGGCAAGCTGCGGCGCACAGGGAGCGCATCGCCGTGCCGGAGTTTCCGAGGAACATGTCCGCGGATTTCGCCGGAAATTTTCCGCCGATGCCGCTGACTCTTGCTTCGGAGGAATCATCCGAAAGATCTATCGATACTCCCAGCGCCCGCAGTCCTTCGCTCATATAGCGCGTGTCATCGCTCGAAAGCAGATGGTGCAGACGGGTTTCTCCCTTGCACAATGCCGCGAGGAGAAAGGCCCGGTTCGAAAGGCTTTTGGATCCGGGGAGCCGGATCTGCCCTTCAAAGCGCTTCACGGGCAGAATATTGAGAAAAGTCGGGAATTGGGGATTGAAAATCATGGAATGAAATTTAGATTATAATGCAATGGCAAGGGAAATCAGTTCCAAAAATTTTACGGTCCGCTTTTCGGACTGCGACAACATGAGCCGGCTTCGGCTTTCAAGTCTTTTTGAATTTCTGGAGGAAACGGCGATCGTCGATGCGGAACAAAACGGATTCGGCATCTGGAAGATGCGTGAACTCGGCTATACTTATGCCGTATCACGGATGAAACTCCGCGTGAATCATGTTCCGCGCTGGGGGGAGACGCTCACCGTCCGCACGTGGACAAAAGATTTCTTTGCGCATAAAGTCGCACTCAAGGACTATTGCGTCTTCGATGGCTCGGGCAAGGCGATCGCGCAGGCGACTTCCTCCTGGCTTCTCGTAAATCTCAGAACGGGGAAGTCGGAGGACCCGGAAACGGCCCCGTTCCTCCCGGAGCTTTTCCCCGAAGAAAACGCGCTCTCCGAAACGCTGGACATTCTTGCGACGCCTCCGGACCCGAAGGTCGTTCTTACAAAGGAAGCCCGCTATGCGGATCTGGACATGAACGGGCACGTCAACAACTGCCGCTACGTGGACTGGGCGATGGACGCCCTTTCGCTCGAGGAACTTAAAAAACGTCCGCTCCGCTCGCTACAGATAAATTACTTGGCACAGGTTCCCTTCGGAACTTCGGTGAATCTGGTGCGCTTCGCGGATTCCCGCCACCACGCCTACATCTTCGGTGTGAGCGCATCGGATCCGTCCGTGGTGCATTTCCAGACGCGCATCGGCTTTTCCGGCGACGCCTGAAACCATATTCCCTTTTTGTATTCCCATTCCCAGCGGAGCGTCCCTTCCGTGTCCGTTCTGTGAACTTGTACTGAGTCCCCGAGCACTGCCGCTAACTTTTTGAGCGTGCTGCGGGCCGGATGCCCGTAGACGTTCCCTTTCCCCACGGAAATCGCGGCCTGCGTGGGTGCGAGGCTTGCAAGAAACGCGAGCGAGGAACTCGTCGCGGAACCGTGATGCCCCGCCTGCAAAAAATCCGCGCGGAGTCCGGGCGCGTAGGCGAGCAGTGCCGCCTCCTCTTCCCCGGGAAGGTCCGCCGGGAACAGGGCGGAAAACGTTCCGTCCGTCACCTGCAAAACGACGCTCGCCGCGTTCTCTCCGAATTTTTCATAGTCTGGCGGCCACAGAATGCGGAACTTCCAGCTGCCGAAACGCCATTCCCGGGGCCGTTCCGCGATGGACCCAACCGTTCCGTGCTTATGCGCAAGGGCGAAAACGCTGTCCCGTATCCAGGCCCCCGCGGTGTCCGGCCCGTAGAAAAGGGTATCGACGGCGGGTCCGCCCGCGCTCCAGTCCAGAAGCCCTCCGGCGTGGTCCCTGTGCCAGTGGCTTACGAGCACCCAGTCGAGCCGTTGTATTCCGCGTGCGCAAAGGCTATCCGCTATTCCTGCGGAATCCGGCCCTGCGTCGAACAGGGCGTGGCGTTCCCCCTGCGAGAACAGCACGGCGAGTCCCTGACCCACATCGAGTACTTCCATGGTGAGCGTCTCCGGGTAGGCTTCCGTGTCGCCTCCGCAGCCGGTGAGCGCCGTCGCTGATATCGCCGCCATTATAAGTTTCATCAGAAAATGAAGCATGCGTCTCCTCTTGCTTCTTTGTTTCGCTGCTTGTTCCATGACATTGCCGGCTGATCCGGCGATTCACTCTTTAAAACGCACAGACCGCCGTTTCCCCTGTAAAACTTTTGCAAAATTTGCAAAAACTTCATTTTTTGCTAAATTTACTTCAACTATTCCTGGAGTCCTATGCAGTTACCGAAATACAAGAAAAAGAAGCGCATCAAGCTCAAAATCTGCCAGGAACCGGGCTGCGGCCGCGAATTCTGGGGTCACCCTATCGCCAAGTACTGCGAACTCCACCGCGACATCAAGCAGCGCCAGAAGCAGAAAAAGGATGTGGAGAACATCGAGTCGAAGAACATCATCTTCCGCCACAACTACACGGAAGTGATGGACCTGCCGTTCAAGTGCTGTCTCGAAGGTTGCAACAATACGTTTATGATCAAGGTGTTCCCGAAGCAGTTCGTGTATCCGCGCTTTTGCGAAGAACACCGCAACGATTACAAACGCAACGATTTCCTTCGCCATATCCGCCTCAAGAATAGCGGCGAATAAGTTTTTTCGTCCGTCGAATGATAAAAAGCTCCCTTGAATATTCGGGGAGCTTTGTTATATTTGGGGCTGCACTCGTGGTGGGTGTAGCTCAGTTTGGTTAGAGTACCAGATTGTGAATCTGGTTGTCGTCGGTTCAAATCCGATTACCCACCCTTCAAAAAGGACTCGCGTTCGCGCGGGTCCTTTTTGCATTTACCGGTCGGGCGGTTCATTTCGCATAAAAGATGCGTTTCTCTTTCCGCGCCGGAGCCTCCGGATATTCTCCGTCGACGTACCCGAGCGCACAGTGGGCTATGCCTTCGTAGTTTCCTTTTATTCCGAGGCTTGCGAGCCAGTCTTTCCATTCCTGCATTTCGAATTCCTGCTTTGCGCGGTGAATCCAGCAGCTTCCTATTCCGAGCGAGTGTGCGGCGAGCATCAGGTTCCCCATGACGAGACTTCCGTCATAAATGTAGGTCCCGCAGTCCTTGTCCGCCAGGACGATGAAAATGACCGGCGCCCCGTAGAACGGGTCGAATGTCTCCTTCCATCCTCCGATCCCGGCGTTGGCTTTCGACAGCCTGTCGCGCAGCTTTTTGTCTGTCACCGCGACGATGACCGCCGACTGCTTGTTCATTCCGCTCGCTGCATACGTGCCCGCTTCCAGGATCTGATTCAAAATGTCATCGGGAATCATGTCCGGTTTGAATTTCCGGATGCTTCTCCGCGTCTTCATCTGTTCAAGGACTTCGTTCATTCTTAAACCTCCGGAGTTCAATATACTTAAGGGTACCTCTAAAAATTCATTTTTATGAAATTGTCAATAACACATTGCAATAGTGGACTAAAGTCCTGTTGCCGAGCCTCAACAATGGCAAAGCAAGCTTTGCCGCTGTATTCGGCTTTTGCAACAGTCGTCACTCAAAGATGACCAATACCGCCAGTATTGGCCACTTTTGTGCTTACGCA
>JBAYFD010000002.1:0-23798 GCA_041667365.1 Fibrobacteraceae bacterium
CCCATGATATACAAAGCGATAAAAGACAGCTAAAGGACAAGTTTATCCACTGTTCCCCTTTCCGTCCGCTTTAAAAAACGTTTTTTTATTACATTTCACCCAGGTTCAGCAATGGAGTAACTATGAACACCAGAAAAATCCTCGGAGCGGCGTTCGCCGTGTCCGCAATCGCCCTCGCCGGATGTTCCGGTTCCGGCTCATCTTCGTCCGCATCCAATTCCGGCACATCGCCCAAGGATGTCACCATCACGGCAAGCACCTGCGCCGCGGAAGACGCAGCAACGCTCACCGCGCTCGCCGAAGCGAACGTAACGAGCAACGCGCTTCTCGAGACATTCGCGAAGAACGGCGAAAACCTGAAAGCCGACAGCATCAAGAACCTCTCCGCGACCGCCAAGGCGCAGTACTCCGCAATTCTCGCGAAGACGCCCACGAGCTGCGGCGCCCAGTTCGGTTACGCCCTCGCGATCATCGCGAGCCTTTCCAATAATTCCGAACTGAACTCCCTTTACACCGCAGTCAAGGACAAAGATGCGGCAACGCTCTTCAACGTCAACACCGAAAGTTATTCGACGACGCTGATGAAGACCGCCGCGCTCGCCAAGAGCAGCAATACGCTCGTCACGGAACGGGTGCAGAACCTAGTAGCATCGAACGTCCTCCCGGCGCTCGACTCCGCGATTTCCCTGATGCAGAACGTGGTGAAGAACAACTACACGTTCACGTTCGCGCCCAAGGACAATACAATCAAGCTCGACAACGCGCAGTTCGCCCCGGCGCTCGGCGCGATGTTCTTCGCGAAGGCCGCGTTCACCATCGTCGCGGGCCTTGACCTCGATGCTTCTAAGGACAACTCCTACGAATGGGTGATGACCTCCTCCGATATAAACATGCTGGCTTTCGATTCGCTTTCCGCCGAACAGAAAGCGGCGATCAATCAGACAACCGGACTTCTTTCGGCGAACAGTCCGTTCACGACCGTGCGCAGCGCATGGAAAACGCAGTGGACGTCCATCCCCGCGATGCTCGACAGCGCCGCGGCTGAAGTCGAAGCCGGTCTCGAAACAAGCTATGCCAAGTATTCAAACGGAACGCCTCAGGATTACGCCCCGTATGTCGTCGGAAACGGCGAAGACGCGGACATTTCCCCGGAAGACCTCCTCACCGCGATCGACACGATCAAGAGCATCCGCAAATACATCACGGGAACGGTCACCGTACAAATTAAAGACATCGCCGTGGATGTGAACCTTTCCAAGTTCTTCACGATCACGGACGGGTTCCAGGATCTGCTCCCCTATCACAAGATCACGGACCAGAGCACCTGGTCTACGCTCCCGGAGGACGAAGCTTTCTGGAGCAGCGATATAAGCGAAGGCGAGCCTATAGCCTTCGGAAAAGAATTCGCCAAAGCCTATGCGGAGATCAAAAATTTTGATGTCCATTCGGTAGAATACATCAATCTGTATGCTTATTATAATTTCTATTCAGCGGATGGAGGCAAAAAAATTGAAATGAACATCGATACCGGTGACGACGACATATACGCGGTCTTATATCTGAAAGGCTGCAGCTACTATTTCACGGACGATACAACGAAGACCTATACGCTCTCCGCGGGCGTCTGCAAGGATTCTTCCGGCGTCACCTATTATAAGCAATACACGAACGTAAACCTGGACATTCTCGTTTTCACGGACAAGTCGGGCAACGAGACTATCCACTCATACAAGCTCCTGAACGGCAAGGCGGACGGTTCCGACTGGACCGCGGCGGAACTTGCGGGCTATGTCATCTTCCCGGATCCGACATTCAACGGCGTGTTCCCGGGCATGACGCAGACGCAGCTCTGGAACGTGATTTTCGCGCTGAAGTAAACGCACCCGCATTTAGTGCTTAAGTATTCTAGAATATCGGTCTTACTTCTAAGTTTTGCGCTGAGTTCTTTCGGCGCAGAACTTTTAAGCGATGCCGGCAAAGTCCGCTGCGGCGGACTTTTTTTATGGAAAGGAGTTTACGCCTCGGTGGATGCGGAAGCATGCAACGTCGCAGACACGGTAAAGAGCGCACCCATCGGAGTCTATGCACGCACCTCTTTCGCGAGGCTCCACACCCGCTGGAGAAATTTCTGGACATCCCGGCTTACGGCGAAGGAATGGAGCGCGGGCGCCGGAATATACGGGGATTTTCCCCTGCTTTTTCTAGATGCACAAGTGAGCGGCGATACGGCACATTTACAGGCATCCGCGACATCCTCGTTGCATACAAAGGATTCTATCGCTTACGCCGGCGCGGAAATCGGCGGCGGATCGTTCGGTACGCTTCATTATTCCTGGACGAGCGAGACGCCCGGTTCCCTGATCGATACGCTGAGCGCGGACTATGAAGGTAAATTCGTCAATAAGGCTTTCTTTGGCGGCGGTAAATTTAAACGGCATGAATGGCGCGCGCAATTCGGGTTCATCGAAACATCGCGCACCCCCGTCGGCGGCAATGAACTCTACGCGATAAGGGATTCCTCGCTCCTCCGCAAAACAACAGCGGAATATACTTACTCCGCAACAGATTCCAAGATAAGGATTTTAATTTATCATCTGGATTTAGACGCGCACATTTTCGGATTGCGTACAAATGAAGGCGATACGAAGAGATTTATGTTCATCCCGGCGGAAGCCGAGCTGAACGGCGCGGAGGAATCGCTCCGGTACGGAAAATGGGACTTCGGGCTAGGCTATGCGCAGGGGTATCTGAAAGTTCCGGAGACGACGGCGCACTTCGAGGAGACATTCGCGGCGAACCGGCTTTTGGGGAACTCGACCCTGAAAATTCTTTCCTTCAGTTTTTATAAGAAGAACTACCGCGTTTTCGGCGATGCCGACGCAAAGCTCGCCCATGCGAAAATTCAGAAGCGCTGGGATATCGGTTGCAGGGGGTGGCGCATCGCTCCGGAAGCATCCGGCGATTTCTTTTTCATCAAGGGCGGTACGGACCTTATCCTCCAGGACGAAACGACGGTTCTTTTTGCAGTGGATAAGAATCAGACGCCCTACACGGGGAATTTTAAAGTCGCAGGTTCGCTCCTCGGGTTCCGCGCGAAGGTCTCAAATCCGGCGGCGCGGTTCTTCGCCGATGTGAAGATGCAGCAGCTGGTTCCCTTTTATTTGAAAAAGAATTTTGAAAGCGACAAGGGCAATTCATCCGGAAGTTCTACAGGAACCGGCGGCAGCACCGGGAGCAGTTCCGGTCCGTCAGGAACGGCGACAAGTTCAACGAAGAACAAATCCCTTCTAATGAAAGAGGAAAAAATCACGCCGTTCCGCGCCGGTTTTTCGATTGACGCGTCCATCGGCTTTGCGTTTTAATACCATCCCCCGTCATTCAGGGCACAAGCCGGACAAATCCTAATCATTGCGGATGAGCGAACATTTTACTCGTCATTGCGAAGGAGCTGAGCGAATGAAGCAATCCAGAGCGGAACGCTTTGCAAAATGGATTGCCACGGGCGACTGAGTCGCCCTCGCAATGACCGTCAATAGGCACGCAATGATTACGCAAAAAAAATGAATTGCCGCGGTTATTCCGCGGGATTAAAGCACATCGTGAAATGTCCGTCAGTGCCCTGGCGCGGCGGAAACGCGGCGCATTCTTCAGAGGCGCACGGGCAGCGGTCCTTGAAGCGGCAGCCCGCGGCGAAATCGGCGGGAGCGGGAACATTCCCCGGAATGCTCCGGAGCGCATGCAGGTCCGAGCGCCCGTCCGGAATGGCGGAAAGGAGTGCCTTTGTGTAAGGGTGCATCGGGTGCGCGATCACCGCTTCCGCAGGGCCGGATTCGACGATACGCCCGGCGTACATCACGGAGACGCGCTGCGCATACTGAGCGACCAGTCCCATGTTGTGCGTAATGAGAAGCACCGCGGTGCCCGTATCGCGGGCGAGTTTCTTGAGCACTTCCAGCACCTGCGCCTGCACGGTCACGTCCAGGGCAGTCGTGGGCTCGTCCGCGATGATGAGCGCGGGCGAAGGCAAAAGCGCCATCACAATGCACGCGCGCTGCAGCATTCCGCCCGAAAGCTCGTGCGGATAAGCCCGCAGAATCCGGTCCGGATCCGGGAAGCCGGCGAGTTTCAAAAGCCCGCGGGTGCGTTCCTCGACTTCCGCGGCGGGCTTGCCGCGCAGCGCTTCGTAGAGCTGCTTCCCCACGGGAATCACGGGATCGAGCGCCTGCATCGGTTCCTGGAAAATGCAGGAGATTTCCGCGCCGCGCACCTTGCGCATTTCATTCAACGGAAGTTCCAGCAGATTCTTTCCCCCGAAAATGACGGAACCGGAGACAATGCGCGCCGAAGGCACGGGCAGAAGCCGGAGGAGGCTCATCGCCGTGACGCTCTTGCCGCAGCCCGACTCCCCCACGAGTGCGAAGAACTCGCCGCGAAAAATGTCGAACGAGACGCGGTCTGTAACTTGAGCGCCCGTGCGTCCGCCGAACGCGACCGAAAGATCCTTCACGGAAATCACAGGTTCATTCATAGCGGTCCCCCGATTTCGGATCCATCGCATCACGCACGCCCTCACCCACGAACGTCGTGAGGAGAAGCGTGAAGAAAAGCGCCGCCACGGTGGAAACGGAAATCCACGGTGCGTACAAATTATTCAGTCCCTGCGCCATCAGTTCACCCCAGCTCGGCGTGGGCGGCTGAAGTCCGAAGCCGAGGAAATCGAGCGAGGTCAGGCTCCCGATGCCGCCGATGAGCGTGAAGGGGAAAAGCGTCACCACGGGCGTCATCGCATTCGGGAGAATTTCGTGGAAAAAGATATGCGTATGCGAAAGCCCGAGCATTTTCGCCGCACGCACATAAGGCACGGAGCGCAGCTTGAGGAACTCGCCGCGCATATAGTAGCTGAGCGCGACCCAGTCGAACACCGCCATGATGGCGATGAGAAGCCAGAAACTCCGGCCGTAAAGCGAACCGATGAGGATCACCACGTAGAGGAACGGAAGCGAGGACCAGATCTCTATCCCGCGCTGACAGAAGATGTCCCACTTGCCGCCGAGGTAGCCCTGAATGCCGCCGATCACAATGCCGAGGAACGTGCCCGCGAGCGTGAGTAGCAGGCTGAACGACATACAAATGCGGAACCCGTGAATGAGTCTGGAAAGCACGTCACGTCCGTTCGCGTCCGTGCCCAGCAGATGCTTCGCGGAAGGCGGGAACGGCGGAGTGCCTTCGAGCGACAGGTCCGCCTTTAAGGGATCGTGCGGAACGGGCGGCATCAGCGCCCACACACGCGTGCCCGATTTTTTTGCCCGTTCAATGAGCACCGGGTAATCGGGCTCCGTGCGGTATGCACCGCCGAAATCCGTCTCCGAATACTGCACGAACGCAGGGAAATACCACCTGCCCGAATATTTCATCGCGAGCGGCTCGTCGTTCACGAGCCAGGGGCTTAAGAGCGAAAGTCCGTACAAAACAAGCAATGCGCACAAAGAAAAGAAAGCGAGCTTCGATCGGTGGAAGCGCCTAAATTTCTGTTTTGTTTCCTGTGAAAAGCGCATTTCCAGGTCCTTACGAAAATTTAATCCGCGGATCGACCACGGTGTAGAGGATATCGCTGAAGAGCCGCCCGATCATCGCCATGAGGCTCGAAAGGAAAATGATGCCGAGTACCACGTTGTAATCGCGGTTCACCATCGAGTTGTAATACAGAAGTCCCATGCCGTCGATGTCGAATACTTTTTCGATAAGAAGCGCCCCCACGAACATGAGCGTGAAAATTTCAGAGAGCCGCGTCGCGACGGGGATGAGCGCGTTCCGGAGCGCGTGGCGGAATACTGCTTCGCGGAAGGTGAGTCCCTTCGCAAGCGCCGTGCGCATATAATCCCGACCGAGCTCCTCGAGCGCGGAATTTTTCATAAGGAACGTAAGGAACGCGAATTCACCGATCATGTAGCAGATCATCGGCAGCACCAAGTGCCGCAACAGGTCGAGCCCCTTGCCTACCGCGGAAAGGTTTTCGAATTCATCCGAGGTGAGCCCGCCGAGCGGGAATATATCGAGGTAAGTTCCGCCGGCGAGGAACACGATCAGAAGGATGCCGAGCGCATAGCCGGGCATCACGTAGCCGGAAAATACGATTCCGGAGGAAACCTTGTCGAACATAGTGCCGCGGCGAACCGCCTTGGCGAGGCCGAGCGGAATGCATACAAGGTAAGAGATGAAGAACGACGTGAGTCCAAAGAAGAGGGAGATGGGGAAACGGCTCACGATCACGTTCCACACCGGAACTCCGTAAGTGTAGGAAGTACCGAAGTCCAGCCGGCACACGTTTCCGAGCCAGATCAGGTAACGTTGCCACGCGGGCTTGTCAAAGCCGAAGTACGCCTGAATTTGCGCGATCTGCTCCGGGGAAAGCGCCTTGGTCGCATCCGCGCCGCCCTTCATCGCGGAGGCTTCCTGCACCCGGGAGATCATCTCTTCCACGGGGCCGCCCGGAATGAGCTGAATGAGGATGAAGCACACGAGCGAAATGCCGATGAGCGTCGGTATCATCAAAAGCAGGCGTCGCAGGATATAGGACTTCATTTCAGGAACAAAAATAAAAAGTTACGGCGACGCTGACTCACAAGAAATCCCGGACACAGCGCGGCTGGACGAACGCCGCATTTTTATTGCTTTTGACAAAGCGGGCGGAAGCGATCCCCCCGGAGTTCATATACACGCAATAGGCGGCATTCGAATTCAAAGCAACGGAAGACCAGTAGAACGAAACTTCAGCGGACTTCGATACGCCACTTTTCGTATAACCGATATAAAGCGACGGGAAAAGGCCGGAAAGTGTCGAATCGGCGGAACTTCCGATGCGGATCGCGGCGCGCCACTCCGTCGTATCGGGGAGACGGAACCCCGAAGGACATACGGCGGCGGCACCGTCAAAAGTCGAAAATCCATAAAGATAAGTCGGATTCAACGGAATGAGAGCAGGCACGGAAGAAGAAGAATTGAGTGCATCGCCATTGACAGCGGCAAGCAGCATAATCTTATCCACTGACGCTTGCTTCATCGAAGCAGTACCGGACACAATAGGCTCATTGATCCAAAGTTTTTTACCAAGCTGAAGGACTTTGTACTTCACGCCCGAAGAATCATAGACAATGGAATCTATCCTGCTGCCAACGGAATCCGGATGCCCCGTATAATAATAACGGACGCCCCCGAACGGAACGACATAGACATAAGCAGCCGAGGAATCGTCCCTCTTGCGGG
Organism: Fibrobacteraceae bacterium; assembly: GCA_041667365.1. Classification (GTDB taxonomy): domain Bacteria; phylum Fibrobacterota; class Fibrobacteria; order Fibrobacterales; family Fibrobacteraceae; genus JBAYFD01. Next base: position 7,264 of record JBAYFD010000002.1, read on the forward strand.
ATTCCAAAGAATCATTCCGTATCACCTGATTTAAGTCATATCTGAAAATTTCCGCCGAAGTCGCGAGCGTCCACTTACCGTTCCTGCAAGTATATTTCACATTGCCGCGGGCGTTAGTCTCCCCTTCGCGCGAAGCGGTGCAGTAATCGAAGAATACATTCAGGGAATCATCCTCACGGAACCAATAACCGGCAGAGCAACGATAAAATGTATCCCGATAAACGCCGAAGTGGCCGCCGTCAGATTTATCACAAAAGCCCCACTGCGCATTCAGCGATTCCTTGCGCGAAGCAAGGTGCCAGTATGGCGCCAGGCTGTCACACGTATAATAAATGCCGTCGGAATCAGGAAGAGTCCGCGGCGCGGCTTCACCCGGGCCGCAGTAGCCGAGTCGAGTTTCCTGCGCAGTCATCAGGCGCCACAGATTCGCGCGTTTCTTCGAATCGTAAGCACAAATAACCGTATCGCCGTAAAACTTGCTCGCCGTAATCGTATCGACGAACCTCGTCCGCAAATTTTCAGCGTCGCATTCGCCTAAGTGGTGCACACTGCGTTCGAATTTGTCATAGTATTCATCAGAGCAGGATGTCTGCGATTTCAGTTTCACTCCCGCCATCTTCCAGGAAAGGAAATAATCCGCAGCGCGCAGTTTTGCAAGGGAATCGTTCCAGACGCCGTCCGTTTTCAAATCATCGGCGAACTTGTCCTTCGCAGTGACGAACGCGGAATCCAGATTTCCCAAGGAGAGCGCATAATACGGGACGAAGAACGCGGCGCGGAAGACACCCGTGCTATCCGGACTGCGGCTTTCCGCATCCTGCAAAGTGGCGTTCATTTCAAACTGTGAAAACAAATCCCATGCCGCTTTCTGCTTGGCGGCGGCGAACGGGAGCAGCTTTTTCTGGCACAGGTAAAATACCCGGGGCGTCTCCAAATCCGAAAGCAGGGACACGTTGATAGTCCAGTGCCGGGAAATGTCCGACACCAGGCGGAACGCCGCCGGCGCCTTATTTTCCCCATTCTGATAATACCCGTTCACGGAAACGAGGACGTAAGGTGATTCATAGTCGCAGACCGGAAAAGAAAACATCACCGAATCATGATTGGAAGTCGAGACTACAGAGATACTGCCCTTCAGCGAATCCTTTACGGAAAGCGACGAATCCAGTTCAAAAAGGGTCACGGACTGCGCAACAAAATCCGTATCCGCGAAAAGTTCTCCGCGAAGCGCCCGCGCCTCAAGGGAATAATCGCCCGCAAGGGACGGGAGTTCGGCATCCTTGACTTCGACTCCGGAATTATCATCGGAGCAGCCGCAGAAAATGAGGCTCAAGACGGCATACAGACACAGAAATGGTATGCGGAAAACGTTCACAGCGAAGCCTCCGCGAACATCGCGTTCGGAATCTGTTCCTGGCAAGTTTCCGAACCCAGCTGAATATCCCAGTCCGCGCGGACCCGCGACGTATGGAGCTTCAGGTTAAAAAGATGTTCCTCGGTGACTACGCAGTCCTTGCCGTAGTCGCCGTATTCAAACTTGGAATCACTGCGTTTTTTAATGACAAAATCAGAATCCGGGAGCAGCACTTCCGCATGCGCGTAATCCTCATCGCGAAAAATGATTTTCCGGGTCGTCAGGCAATATTTATCCGCGCAGCCGTAGAGGTCCAAATAAAATACTTTTTCATAGCGGCAGCCGTAATAATCATTGATTTCGTCATGCTTGCAGATATTGAACGTGAGCATAAAAGACAAAGGTTCGTCGGCGGTCCAGCGGCGCGAAACGGAAAGGCGTACAAATGATGATGAATCCAGCGAATCCATTGCGGCAGTGAGTTCCGACGTCGCCGGCGTGTAACTTTCATAGGAATGCGTATGTCCGCGCAAAGAATCCGCATCGTCCGTGAGGATCAGGGAATCCATCAACGCGAAAGTCGAACGGTTCTGCGTCACGCGGTCAAGGGAATTTGTATCCGGTTCATATTCCTGAGAACAGGAAACGGCGCAGGCGACGGCGAACGCAAGGATCAAAAAAGAGAATACGCGGAAAGGTTTCATCTTTCCCAATATAAATTTATACGTGATGGTACGGATGCCCGGCGATTACCATCAGGCACCGGTAGACCTGTTCCGCGAGAACGACGCGGGCGTGGTCGTGCGTGAATGTGAAAGGAGAAAGCGAGAGAAGCAGATCCGCGCGCTTCTTGACGGACGCGTCGATGCCGTAGGCGGAACCGATGAGGAACACGCAGTTCGAGGAGAGCCGCGGCGCGAGCCATGCGGAGAACTGCATCGTGTTCAGCAGTTTGCCCTCTTCCGCGAGGATGATCCACTTGTATTCGTTCTTGGGGAAACGTTTCTCGAATTCCTTCGCCTCTTCCGCGAGGTTCCGGTTGGAATCGTCGTGCTTCGCTTCCTTCATTTCCACGACCTGAAAATCGACATGGCCGCGGAGCCGCTTGGAATAACGGGCGATTTCGTCCGCGACGAAAGGCGAGCCGGCCTTGCCGAACACGGCGAGGATGATCTTCACCGCCCCACCCCGAGACGTTCGATGAGAAAATTGGGAAAGCCCTGGGCACGCATACGGCCTTGCGTCTGCGCGACATTGTAATCCACGCGCATCAGTTTCACGGTTTTCGTCTCCGTGTTGAACAGGCACCAGCAGGCCCGCGGATCGCGGTCGCGGGGCTGCCCCACGCTCCCGACGTTCATAAGCAGACGTTCGCCGTCTTCAAGTTTATAGACATCCGTTTCGATGATCTTTGGAATCGCGCCTTCGCGCATGGCGACGATCACCGGGCTGTGCGTATGGCCGACGAAGCAGTAACGCTCTGAAAAATGATCGAAAGCGTCGAGGGCGTCCTCAAGGTCCGTGATGTATACCCAGTCCGCGGGGGACATGGGCGAAGCGTGTACGAAACAGATATCGTTTTCCTCGAAAATGTACGGGAGTCCCTTCATATACTTGAGGGAATCCTCGGAAAGGTGACTCTGCGTCCATTCAATGGCCTGTTTCGCATAAGGATTGAACCCGGCGTCGGATTCCCAGCGGATGGCGACGCTATCATGGTTCCCCACGAGGCATACATCAGCGGTTTCCTTGGCGAGGGCGACACATTCGTTAGCGTCCACGCCGTAACCCACTAAATCGCCGAGACAGACGCGGCGCTCCACCCCTGCGGCGCGCATCGAGGTAACAACCGCTTCGAACGCCGCCAGATTCGAATGAATGTCGGAAAAAATTCCGTAGAGCATAGCTGAAATATAACTAAAAAGCGTAATGTTAAAAAAGCCCGGACATTTTCTATATTTGCATTCAATGGATACCGTCACTAGAAACACGAAAGTCAGCATCGCATACCGGCTCAAAGACACGAATGGGCACATCATCGAAGAGATGCCTCTCGCGCATCCCTTCGTGTACGTGCACGGCTATGAAAACATCATCGCCGGGCTCGAAGAGGCGCTCGAAGGCCGGAAGGCCGGCGAAAGCTTCACCGTGGGCGTGAGCTACGAGAAGGGCTACGGCGCATACCGCCAGGACCTCGTCATCGAAGTCGCCAAAGACGAACTCCAGGACATCGGCGAACTCTGGGTCGGCATGGAACTCGAAATGTACCGCGAAGGCGACGACTCGCCCGAGTTCTCCGTGCCGGAAGACCCCAAGGACATCTACGGCAACCGGGACGAAGACGATCCCGAAGTCTACGTGATCCGCGAAATCAAGGACAAGACCGTCACGCTCGACGGGAACCATCCGTTCGCCGGCATGGACCTCTCTTTCGAGGTCACCGTGGTCTCGGTCGAAGAGCCGAGCATCACCGAACTCGAAACGGGCTTCCCGGACGAATCCGAAGAGGACGATGACGACGTGGAAGACGGCGACGACTTCGAAGGCGGCGACCACAACTACAACTCTAATGGCTCCGGGAGGCACTGGCGCTGATGGCTACGATGAACGAACTTAAGAAGGCCGCGGGAATCCGCGCCGCCGATATGATCCAGAGCGGAATGTCCGTGGGCCTAGGCACCGGCAGCACCGCCGCATACATGGTGGAGCGGGTTGCGGAACGCATCCGCACGGAAGGCCTCAAAGTCCGCGCCGTGAGCACGAGCTGGAGCACGACGCTCCAATGCCGCAAGTCCGGGATCCCTCTGATGGAACTCGGCGAAGCGACGCACCTTGATATAGCGATCGACGGCGCGGATGAAATCGACCCGCAGCGGGGTCTCATCAAAGGACGCGGAGCGGCTCACCTTCTGGAAAAGATCGTTGCGAGCCTCGCCGATAGATACATCATCATCGCGGACGAAACCAAGGCGGTGAAAACCCTCGGCGAAAAATTTTCCGTTCCCCTCGAAATTCTCCCCGGCGCAATCGGACTGGTCACAACGCGAGTCGAAAAGCTCGGCGCTCCCGTCATGGTGCGCATGGGCGCTCCAGGCAAGGACGGCCCGGTGATCAGCGATTCCGGCAATCTGATCGCGGACGCAAAATTCGGCCTCATCAAAGACCCCGCGGCGCTCGCACGCGAACTCGAACATATTCCTGGAATAGTCGGGCACGGGCTTTTCATCGGCATGGCGGACAAAGTAATTCTTGCGACGGCGGAAGGACTGAAAGAGTTCTAATGAGAAATTCGTAATGAAAGCTGCGGGCATTGCTTCTCGGGGCTAATGAGAAATTCATAATAAAATCTGCGGGCGATGCGTTTGGGGCTAATTGGTAATTCATAATAAAATCTGCGGGCATTGCTTCTCGGGGCGAATGAGGAATTCGTAATGAAAGCTGCGGGCGATGAATGCTTTTGCTTTTTGGAGGGGGCTGATTTCAGAGGGGGCTTCTGCGCATTCGCCCCCTGGGCTCCAAGGCTTCTTCCGGCGCGGCTTTCCGGCCCATACAGCTCCCTTCGGTCGCTGGCCGCGACGGCGCCTTTCGCCCACCCCGGAAGGCGGAAAAACAAGGCAAAAAAAAGACCCGTCCGAAGACGAGTCCTTTATTTTATACTCAACCGGATTACTTAGCTTCGGTCTTCGGGGCTTCTTCACCACCGGCATCCGGGGCCTTCTTCATCACCGCGCGACGGCCATAGCGGACCTTCGTCGGATCGAATTCGGCACCGGCAGTTTCCACGGCGGGCGCGGAAGCGGCAGGAGCGCTTTCAGCAGCCGGAGCTGCGGGAGCGGAGAAAGAGGCGCGCGGAGCGAGCGGACGGCGACCGTATTCGGGAGCCGGAGCTGCAGCGGAAGAGACGGGTGCGGAAGAGACCGGAGCGACCGGAACGCTTTCCATCGCCGGAGCGGAGGAAGGAGCAGAGGACGGAACGGATTCCGGAGCATTGTTATTGAAATCACGGCGCGGAAAACGGTCACGACGGTCGCCGCGGCGGTCGCCACGACGGTCACCGCGGTCGCCACGGGGCTGACCCATGCGATCACCGCGATCCTGATGATTACCGCCGAAGCGGTTGTTCTGACCGCGGTTGTCGCGGCCGTTGTTATTATTGTGATCTCCGCGGGAAGCCATTTCCTGGGCGCCGACGGCGTGACGGAAAGAAGGCTTCATATCCGGAGACACTTTCTTGACGATCGGAGTACGCAGCATGGTGATGAGCGTATTCACTTTCGAGAGAATAAGAACGCCGAGAATCGCCACAACAAGGGCGATGATGAGCGTTACGACTTCTACTATCATTAGTTACCTCATATAAGGGTTGACCGCGGAAGCAGGCTAGAAGGACCGGCATCCGGGGCGGCGTGGCGCGTTAAGTTAGAGGAATCCATCTTAATAACGCCCCTGAAGGGCTTGACGGTCCATAGAGCTCACCGCTCACAGGCGGGGAGAAAGTTCGCTAAAAAGCGAAACGAAGCGCCGCCGCGCCACAAATTTAATAAAATCATAAGAATATATCTCATGTAAACGTAAAATTATTTTTTGTGCAGTGCATATATTGACAATTGTCCTAATGTGCAGTATATTTAAGGAAACGATAAGAGGCATCCCAATGGATAACGTCAAAAAGTTGCTCACTCTCCGCCAGAAGGAAATCTACGATTACATCTGCGACCGTACCCGGCAGGCGAAGCTTCCCCCCACCGTCCGCGAAATCGGCGAACGGTTTCATATTTCCTCGACGAACGGGGTGCGTTCCATCCTTGCCGCCCTCATCAAGAAGGGTTACATCAAGCGCTCCCCGCGCCTGAGCCGAGGCATCGAGGTCGTCGCCGATGAAAACAGCGAGACCGCACCGGTCACAGGCTCGGCTTCTTCCAGCAACACCATCTCCATTCCTATCATCGGCCGCGTCGCCGCAGGCGCTCCCATCCTCGCCGTACAGAACCTCGAAGGCACCGTGACCGTCGACCGGGACTTCCTCGCAAGCCAGTCCAACGTGTTCGCGCTCCGTGTCCGCGGTGATTCCATGATCAACGCGGGCATTTTCGACGGAGACCTCGTCTTCGCCCGGGAACAGAAAATCGCCGACCGCGGAGAAATCGTCGTCGCGCAGATCAACGACGAAGCGACAGTCAAATACTACCAGCCCCAGTCGAACTGGGTGGAACTCCGCCCGGCGAATCCGAAATACACGCCGATCATCGTCAGACCAGAGGAAAAATTTTCCATCGCGGGCAAGGTCATCGGCGTGATGCGCAAGATCAACTGATTCCCGCGCCAACTTTTGACGAGAAAAAGAGGTTCCGCGAGGAGCCTCTTTTCAATTTGAACAAAATCGTTATTTTATGCGTAACGCGGAAATTAAAGATCCTTACCGTCGTCTATGTCGAGATCCGGATCAGCGAGATCCTCTGCCGTAGGAGCGGCATCGGCCAGTTCGTCATCCCCTTCGGAAAGGGAGTCACCGCCCATCAGGTTCATCTGATAGTCCAGGCGACGCGCTTCCTTAGTGTGACCTAGTCCAAGCATTTTCGCACATTCTTCGCAGTAGCCGAGATCCTTGTCCACGCGGTATTCTGCGACAACGGGGCGGAGCCCGCATTTTGTACAAAGTTGATTTTCGGATTCCTTGTAGAGGTTCTGATTTTCCTCTTCAAGTTCCTGAATCACGCGGTTGTAAAGTTCTTCCGGAGTTTCCTCCGCGAGCGAAGCCTTGCGGCGCATCACGAGCGTGGGCTTTTCAAGTCCCTTGAGTTCCGAGGAGACTTTCTTTTTATTGGTGCGGTCTTCCTGTTCATCCACCTCAATGAAGAACGGCGTCTTGAGGAGCGTCTTGCCGCCTTCGAGGAGAACGGAGAGAATGATTTCGGGTTCTTCGGCCTTGGAAGCCGCCTTTATCCCGTCCTTGACTTCATTCTTCCTGGAATTGTCGTCGACAGCGGGCTTTGCGCGGAGATCCGTCTTCGGATGATCCTGTCTCGTCTGGACGACGGGCTTGGAAGACACGGGTTTAACCGGTTTGACGGGCTTCACGGGCTTCACCGGCTTAACGGGCTTTTCCGGAACGCGTTTCGGGCCGTTTTTCGGTTTGACGGTTCCCGATTTGACCGGCGGCGTTATTTTCTTTTTATCCGTGCCTTTCTTTTTCGGCGCAGCCTTCACCGGAGTTTTCTTTTCCGGAACAGCCTTAGCCTTAGCCTTGGCTGGTTGCTTTTGAGTGGCCGGTTTCTTTTTGGGGCCGGCGCTCTTTTTGGCGGGAGCCGCCTTTTTCACCGGAGCTTTTTTCTCCGCTGCTTTTTTGGCCGGGGCTTTTTTAGCCGGAGCCTTTTTAACAAGGGCCGCTTTTTTAGAAACTGTCTTTTTTGCGCTCATGCCGCCAAATATACATTTCTATATTTGGAGCGAACTTTTTCCCCTTGAAAAGAATGCCCAAAATTCACTCCCATATTCGCAATTACTGCATCATCGCCCACATCGACCACGGGAAATCCACCCTCGCCGACCGTCTGATCGAACTGACGAAGACCGTCGCAAAAAACGAAATGATGGACCAGCTCCTCGACGACATGGACCTGGAACGGGAGCGCGGCATCACCATCAAGGCGCACGCCATCCGCATGGTGTACACGCGGCCCGACGGCGAATACATTCTGAACATGATCGATACGCCGGGGCACGTTGACTTTTCCTACGAAGTCAGCCGCTCCCTCGCCGCGTGCGAAGGCGCGATCCTGGTGGTGGACGCGACGCAGGGCATCGAGGCGCAGACGCTTTCGAACCTTTACCTCGCGATCGAAAACGACCTCACCGTGATTCCGGTGCTGAACAAAGTCGACCTTCCGAGCGCCCAGCCCGACCATGTCGCGAAACTCGTCGGCGACCTGCTAGGCTACGACCCGGATTCCATTCCGCGCATTTCCGCGAAGACCGGCCTGAACGTCGCCTCCGTACTGGATAAGATCGTCGATGAGATTCCCGCTCCGACGGGAGAAGAGGACGCACCCCTCCAGGCATTGATCTTCGACTCCGTCTACGACAGCTACCGCGGCGTCATCAACTACATCCGCGTGGTACAAGGTACGCTCAAACCCGGCATGGAAATCAAAATGATGAAGACCGGCGCGGAATACATGGTGACGGAAGTGGGAACGTTTTCCATGCACCGGAACCCCAAGCCCGAGCTCAGCGCGGGCATGGTGGGCTACGTGCTCGCGAACGTGAAGACGATCAGCGACGTGAAGATCGGCGACACGATCACCGACGCGGCGCGCCCCGCGGCATCCGAGCTTCCCGGCTACAAGGACATTCTCCCGATGATCTATTCGGGAATTTATCCGATAAACCCCGACGATTACAAGAACCTCCGCGAAGCGCTTGAGAAATTAAAGCTGAACGATTCCGCGCTTTCGTGGGAGCCGGAAACGTCCGAAGCGCTCGGTTTCGGGTTCCGCACCGGCTTCCTCGGACTCCTGCATATGGAAATCGTGCAGGAACGACTCGACCGCGAATTCAACGTAGACATCATCACCACCGTTCCGAACGTGGAATATCATGTATTCATGACGGGCGGCGAGATGGTGAAGATCGAAAGTCCGTCCAAGCTCCCGGACGCGAGCCGCTACGACCACATCGAAGAGCCTTATGTGAAGGCGCAGATCTTCACGCCCAAGGACTACGTGGGCGCGATGATGCATTTGTGCGAAGAGAAGCGCGGCGAGTTCACGACGATGGAATACATCGACGAGAACAAAGTCATCCTCAAGTACGAGCTTCCCCTCGCGGAAATCATGTTCGACTTCTATGACCGCCTCAAGTCCGTGAGCCGAGGTTACGCGGGACTTGATTACGAGCCGAGTGGTTACAGACAAAATAATCTAGTGAAGCTCGACATTCTTCTGAACGGCGATCCGGTGGACGCATTTTCCGTGATCATTCACCGCGACAAGGCGGCGCTGTATGCGAACGCGATCTGCGTCAAGCTCAAGGATCTCATTCCGCGCCAGCAGTTCGACGTGGCGATCCAGGGAGCCATCGGCGGCAAGATCATCAGCCGGAGCACGGTGAAGGCCGTGCGCAAGGACGTTCTCGCCAAATGCTACGGCGGCGATATCACCCGCAAACGTAAGCTTCTCGAAAAGCAGAAAGAAGGCAAGAAGCGCATGAAGCAGATCGGCTGCGTGGAGGTGCCACAGAAGGCATTCCTCGCGGTTCTTTCCCTCTCCGACACCAGCACGGAAAGCAAGGAATGAAATCTCCGCGCGGACAGATAAGACACATGCTGTGGACGACTTCTCACCTGAAATCCGTCCTCATCACGGTGACGATCATCATCTGCGCGGCCCTTGCCGTCGGCGCGCGGTTCTATGCGCTGACGCCCGTCGTCCTGAACGACAATTCCATGTACCCCAAGGTTCCCAAGGGCAAACGCGTGTGGATCTGCACGCTCCCCCTGTGCCGCCAGAACATTAAGACGGACGACATCGTGCTTGCGAAGCGCCCCGGAAGCGGAGAAATGTTCCTCCGCCGCGTCATCGGGCTCCCCGGAACAAGCATGCAGATTTCTTCGACGGGGGAAGTCACTTCCCCGGGCCTGAATTTTCACTGGGACGGAGAAAACGCGTTCATCGACACGCGTTCGTTCCACATTCCGAAAGCGGGCGACACGCTTGCGATCGGCAGCCTCAACGACGTTGAATTCGATTATGCGGCGCGGCTTGTCGCGCAGAAATTCGGGCGCAGGAACGTCCGCACGCAGGTGACCCTCCTGCAAGGTTCCCTGCCGATGCCGCTCGAACGCATCGGGACTGCGCGCCTCGCCTCCCGTCCGGTCAGCGTCCGCGAAGTGAGCGGACTCCCCTGGCAGGAACTTTACCTGATTCAGCTCCAGATTCAGCACGAGGAACCCGGTTCCCGCCACATACACTTTATGCGCAGGATCTACAAAGTCAAGGATTCCTCGGAAGTCGCGGTTTTCAAGGTGATGGAGGACAACTATTACCTCGCCTGTTTTAAAGGAAACCAGTGTCAGGATTCACGGGAACTCGGCTATTTCACTAAAAAAAGCATCGTCGGCAAAATGATTCCCGTCCCGGATTTCACGGGCTACGCGGAACAGTGGTGTAAAAAAGTCCTCCGCTCATTTAAGAAAGCAGAAAAGAAACCGCAGACGAAAACGGAGCAGAGCAGATAAAATAGATTGCCCCGTCCGCAGGCTCACTCATCGTATAAACTTGTACAAATAAGTCAGGCGTTTTCCGGTTCGACCGGATGATCTTCCTGCACGTCGATGACCTTGCGGACTTCCGTCGTATCCACGATGTCCGTCATGAGTTTGCGGCTCGCCTTCACCAGGTAGAGTGCGCAGTCCATGAGCGCCTTGGATTCGTAGAGCACCGTGAGGTACACCATGTCGGCGCGAGTATTGGATTCATCGCCCTTGATCGTATAAAGTTCCGTTTTGCGGATGTCCACGATGCGCCCGCCGATTTCGCGCCCACGTTCCGCCAAGTCCTTGTAGTTCTCGTACTTGCGGTTGAGAACGGTGCGCGCGCAGTCTTCGATGAAATCCCGGATCTGCGGCATCAGTTCCAGCAGAATGTCCTGCTGATATTTTTCAGGGGGCGTGAAATGGTTATCCACGTGCTGCAGGCACGGTTCGCAAATCTGCTGCATGCTGAGCACAAGGTCGCTCGCAAAATCGTTCGCCTGGTAAAGGAAGAAGCGCTTAATCACGGAGTTTTCGGAAATCATCTTGCGGGAGCAGAGCGTGCCCTGGCTCTTGAGAAGCTTGACGTGATCTTTCTCTTCCTGAATTTTCTGATTGACGGAGCGGAGAAGATCGAGGTCTTCATCCGTAAAGCCGGTAATGATGTCGCGGTAGGAATCTTCTGCCCACACGAGGAACCAGCCCCATTCCTGCGTCTGATGTTCCTGTAGCAGGCGGAGAACTTCGGCGCCGTCTTCCGCCTTCATGATCGCGCGGAAACGTTCCGCGGAGTCGTTCTTTTCCTCCGACTTCTTGTGGAAGCGGATGTGCGAACGGATGATGATCGTGAGGTCGATGACAAAGAGAAGCATGATAACGGGAATGCCGCCGAGGTAAGCGCAGAGCGTGATGACGAAGCAGCTGCAGAACGCGGCGAACGCGGTGATGAACCAGCCGCCGATCACGGAAAGCACGCCCGTTATGCGGTAAACGGCACTTTCGCGGCCCCAGGCGCGGTCCGCGAGGGATGTTCCCATCGTCACCATGAACGTCACGTAAGTCGTGGAAAGCGGAAGCTGGAACGATGTGCCGAGCGAAATCAGGAGGCCCGCGAGCACAAGGTTCACGGAAGCGCGGATGAGGTCAAATGCGGCGCCGTCGCCTTCGAGCTGAAGCTTGTTATCATCGAAACGGGAATCCACCCACTGGCGCACCGGAGCGGGAACGACGCTTACTAGGGTCTCAGCGATGGAATGCGTCCAGCGCACGATCGCGCGGGCGACAGGGCTCGTGCCGAAAAGTTCGTCCGCGGAGCCCTGCGAAGCGAGGGAAACGGAAGTGTTCAGCACCTTGCGCGTCTTCTTGGAGAATGCGAGCGCGAAAATCATCAGGATGCCCGCGAGCGAAAGAATCCACCACTGGCTCTTTTCCGAGCCCATCAGCACGGTCATCAGCGCGTGATCCGGAGCCTGTCCGCTGCCCGCATAAGACTGGAACGCGGAAAGTCCCGTGAGAGGCACGCCGATGAAGTTCACGAGGTCGTTCCCCGCGAAGGAAAGCGCGAGCGAGAATGTGCCGAAAGCGACGATCATTTTAAAAGCGTTGATCTTCAGCAGATACAGGACGTGAGAAAGAAGGCCGAAGAACACAAAGCTCACCAGGACGACTTCCAGCGCATACTGATGCACGGAAGGCGGAAGCGCGAGGACTGATCCCTTGAGCCCGCGGAAGATGACGAAATAGACCATCGCGCTCATCGCCGCGCCGCCGAAAAGTCCGATGAAATACTTCATCCGGGCCTTGTAACCGAACGTGAAAAGCAGGCGGGAGATGTACTGCACGATGAGGCCCGCGGAAAACGCAAGGGCGACGGATACAAAAATGGCGAAGATCACCGATAGCGCCTTCGCCGTATTGATAAGCTGTCCCAGAGAATACATTCCATCCGACTTGACGATCTTGAGAATCGATATGGCGAACGAACCGCCGAGAAGATCGAACACCATCGATACCGTGGTGGACGTCGGCATTCCGAAAGTGTTGAACACATCGAGGAGAATCACGTCCGTGAGCATCATGCCCACGCAGATGGCGATGATTTCATCGAAGTAGAAATACTGGGGCTGAAAAATACCATGGCGGGCGACGTCCATCATCCCGTTAGAAAAAGTGGCTCCGACAAATATGCCGATAGCCGCTATGATGATGATCGTTTTGAATGTAAAAGCTTTGGAACCTACAGCCGAACCGAGAAAATTGGACGCATCGTTGCTCACTCCGTTCACAATATCAAAAGTCGCCAAAGTGAACAGGGCACCTACGACAAGAACATATAAATCCATACAATTTTGTCCTTGGGACACCGATTGTCCCGTATTTATCATTTATCAATCAGTATATGTTCAAATATAGCAATCGGATGGCACATCCGAAAGTCGTCAAAGTTGCATTATGCTTGCTTTCAAAATATCAGCGCCGGCCCGGGCTGCGCTCTTTCCGTGAAGTTCCACCCGGTCTTCCGGGGCGAGATACCGCCGAAGCGCGACGACTCCCTTCCCCGAATAAAAAAGCCATGTCCGGGGCCGCGGAAGGTTTTTAAGCGTTTCCCCGGAAATATCCGCCGGAAAGGTGCGGTACACCGGAAAATGCATGATCGCGCATCTATACTCACGGGATAACCCGTCCCGGTTTTCCGCCGTTTCCATGGCTGAAATCCAAGCGATGCGTCCGGGAACAGAAATGCCGCGGGCGCGGAGGCCGGCAAAAAAGGCAGCCGCTCCGCCCGTGGATCCTTCCCGCGTGACCGGAATTCCGGAACCGCGGAGAACGTCCGCCGTGGTCTTCCCCACCGCCCAGACCGCGCCTTTATATTTCAGAAGGGCGCCCGCGGCGATCTTCGCTGCACGGGGGCTTGCGACAAAAGCAGCGCCGCAATCGTCAAGATGCAGAGCAACGCCCGTAGGCTCGCACCGGAGCGCGGGAATGTGAACAAGTTCATCGCCGCGGGCTTTCGCTTCCGCAAAAGCATCCGCCGGAGGAGCGTCTATCCGCGTATCGATGAAAAGCATTAAAGATTTCCCCAGAATTTGAGGAGGGCATCCTTGCTCCCCACGTCCGAAGGGAGCGGAATTCCGCGGGAGCGGCAGGTGCGTATAAATTCATCCGCGAAGGCATCGAGGGCGCCGGCTTCAAGTTCCGCGCGGGAAAACTGTTTCTTCTGGCGTTCGGACGCGGCTGTCGACGGGTCCGCGAGGTAAGCCTGGAACATATAACGTTCCCCCGTCTTCTCCAGGAGCGCTCCCATCGGGACGCGGCAGCCACCGCCGAGGAGCTTCATCCAGCGGCGTTCCATCCGCGCCGCGAGCTCCGTGTCCACATCCCCGACGGCGCGGACGGTTTCCGTGGCGCGTCCGTCAGAGTTCCGGCACTGAATGGCGACGATGCCCTGCCCGATCGCGGGCGTAAGTTCCGCAGGGGAAAAGACCTGCGAAATTTTGTCCGAAAGTCCGAGGCGGTTCAGGCCCGCCGCGCCAAGAAGCGTCGCGGCGAATTCCCCGCATTCCACCTTCGCTATCCGTGAGCCTAAATTTCCGCGAAGATTCGTGAATTTCAAATCCGGACGGAGCGCGCGGAGCTGCAGCACGCGACGCGGAGACCCCGTGCCCACGAGAGACCCCTGCGGAAGTTCCGAGAGCTGTTTTCCGCCGCTGACGAGGACGTCGAAGGGAGATTCACGCGGCAGAAAAGCGGCGAGCCCGAGCCTCGGGTCCATTTCCTCCGGGACATCCTTCAAAGAATGCACCGCCGCGTCGATGCGGTTTTCGAGGAGCGCCTGCTCCAGTTCCTTGACGAACACGCCTTCGCCGCCGAACGCGACAAGGGAACGGACCCGGTCCTTGTCCCCCGCCGTATGGATGACGTCCACTTCCACGCGCATCCCGGGGAACTTCGCACGGACAGCGTCTGCGACGATGTTCGTCTGTGCGAGCGCGAGCGCGCTTCCGCGGGTGCCAAGCCTGAAAATATTTTCAGCGGTCATCGGATTCCTCTTTCGTCATATCCAGATCAAGCAGTTTTTCGACGATCAGGCGGCTTTCGAGCCCGAGCCCCGCGGCACCGAGTTTCTTGAGCTGCACGGAAGGCTCATGAAGAATTTTCGCGAGCAGTTCCTCGTTATAGCGCTTGAGCGCGGAGAATGTTTCCGGCGGGACTTTGTTCTCCCATTTCCGCAGAAGTTCATCGCCGATTTCCTCATAATGCCTGCGGATGGCAAGCATCAGCGGAATCACGTTCAGCGTCTTGAACCATTCCGCGAATTCCTCCACCGCGTCCTCGATGATTTCCCGGGCCTCTTCCGCGGACTTGCGCCGTTCGCGGCGGTTCGTTTCCACCACCTTATTTAAATCATCGATGCTGAAAAGCGACACGCCGGGGAAATTCGCTATCGCGGGATCGACGTTCCGGGGAACACCGATGTCCACATAAACGGATTTCGCAAGGCGTGGATGTCCTTGTATCATCGGAAGCGTCACCAGGAACTTCGGGGACGCCGCACAGGTGATGAGCGCATCCAGTTCCGGCAATTGCGCAGGGAGCGCCTTAAGTCCGAAGCCCTCGCCGCCATACTTCTCCGCAAAAGCGAACGCCTTGCTCTCCGTGCGGTTGAAAAAGCGGAGTTTCGCGCCGGCGGCGGCGAGGTTCACCGCCGCGATAGAGCCCATTTCACCGAGGCCGAGCACGCCGATTTCATGCGATTCCAGACCGCCGAGTTCATTTTTGCACAGGGAAACTGCCGCGAAAGGAACGGAAACGGTGCCTTCGCTTATGGCGGTGGATTCCCGCACGCGTTTGCCGACTTTCATCGCCTCCTGGAAGAGGTGATTTAGCAAAAAGCCCGAATGTCCTGTCTTTTCCGCCCTGAGGAACGCCCCGCGGACCTGTCCCAGGATCTGATTTTCACCCAGGACCAGGCTATCCACGGAGGAAACGACGGAATAAAGGTGAGAAACGGCCTCCGTATGCGTCAGATAAAAGCAATGCGGAATGAGTTCTCCCGGTTCCAGACGCCGGAATTCCGCCCACCAGTTAATAAGTGTATCCCTTAAAGTCTCGGGATAAAGGGTCGCCGCATAGATTTCCGTGCGGTTGCAGGTGGAAAGTATCACCGCTTCGCTCAGTCCGGGAAGCCTTCCGAGGCTCACAAGCCCCGGTTCCAGGGATTCTTCGGAGAAGCCGAGGCGGTCACGCAAGGACACAGGACATGTCTTATGACTTACGCCGAGGACCACGCAATGACAATTTTCTTTGCCGTTCATCATTTTTCCTGTTTTCAAGCTAGAAAAAACAATCAAATTCATCCACAAAAAAAGGATTATATATATATTTGCGATAATCATTCTGTGTTTGGCTTGATTTAATAAAATTGGAGTTATCTGAATGAACCGTCTTTCCTTATTTGCCATTGCCGGCCTTTTCGCCGCAGTACAGGCACTGGCCGATTCCTACACGATTTCCGGGTTCTCTGGTGAAGATGTCGGTTCTCCCGACGATTATATCGCTGCCGAATTCGGTGGAACATTGAAAATTTCTTCCACGGGCACCGTGGACAACGTACAGTCGGGCCGTTTCTTCATCCGTCAGAAATTCGAAGATCCGTTCGGTGACGCCCCGACGACATATCAGCTTTACGAAGGCCGCGAAGGTCAGTACAAGGGCAACCTTTCCGCATTCTCCGTTCCTGCCGGGATTTCTTACAATCAGGTCGTGAAGTCCAAATGCTACACGAGTAAGGACGCTTCGGCGGACATGGACGTTGAAAAGGTCTATTTCGACGGTAAATCCGTCTATGCGGAAAGCGCCTCCGAACTCTATGTGAACGTCAATTCTAAAATGACGGCTCTCACGCCGGCAAAGGCCGTCGCCGTTGCGGCA
>JBAYFD010000003.1:0-22829 GCA_041667365.1 Fibrobacteraceae bacterium
CTCGACTTCGCAATGACACTTTTACTTGGCCGTGCAGAATGACGTTTGCACTCGACTTCGCAATGACACTTTTACTTGGCCGTGCAGGAAAGACAATTCTGCAGTTCGCAACAGCAAATAGAGCGGCAAGGCGATAATTACTTTATATGTACTCCGAACGCAAATTTTTAGAACTCGCCCCGCGCATCCGCGCGAAGCGGCTTTCGGAACTTTTGCGCATAATCATACTCCAGCTCGGAAACGACGTCGCCCAGGCCCGCGCCGAATATAAGAAGTACGCCGAATGGGCGAAGCTCCCTGCGGACCGCGCACTCGAGGGCAGGAACCAGGCGCAGATCCTCGACCTGTACAAGGAATTTCGCGTGGAAGCGGGGCTCGGATTCGAGCGGGACGTTTATCTGCAAAGCGAGCCCGGAGACCGCGGCGCGCCTATGTTGCCGACGATCCCCTACGCAGTGCTCGCGCATAATCTGCGGAGCGCTTTCAATGTAGGTTCCGTGTTCCGCACAGCGGATTGTTTCGGATTCGAGGCGGTGCATCTGAGCGGATATTCCGCAGGCGAAGACCAGCCCGCGCTCAAAAGCGCCGCGCGCGGCTGCGAAGCGTGGATTCCCCACAGGCGCTGGGAAAGTCCCGTCGAGTGCATTGAATGGCACAGGGCGCAGGGGTATTCCGTAATCGCTCTCGAGACAGGCGATGGCTCCGTGGACATCCGCAAGGCGGAATGGCCGGCGAAAGGCTTAGTGATTCTCGGAAACGAGGAACTCGGCATCGCGCCGGAACTTCTCGCGATGGCGGACATGAAAATCGAAATTCCGATGGCGGGGCGCAAAGCGAGCATGAACGTCGCGGGCGCTTTTTCCATCCTCGCTTACGCGGCGCGATCCAAAGTCGCGGAATAGATCGCCAGGCTTTTCGCCTTACTTCCCCATCCGTTTCCAGAGGCGGTCATACAGCACATATAAACGCTGCGTGCCGTTTTCGAGCAGATAGTAATGACGGAGATACGGGACAAGCAGCACGAGAATCACCAGGCTGAGCCCGAACATCGCAAAGCTCGGAAAAGCCGCCGCATAAAGCATCGTGAGCACGAAAAGCAGGCCGAACAGAAGCGTCACGAGCAAATGAATCAGGCGCTCATGCTGAAAGAAGGCTATCTGACGCAGCAGATCTTCAAGCATCCGCACATCCGATTCCGGAGTGTCGCTTTCCGAAAGGTATTTCTCGACGAGCGCGATGTATTCAAGCATTCTTTTTCTCATAAGTACCTCATACAATAAA
The DNA here is from genome assembly GCA_041667365.1 of Fibrobacteraceae bacterium. Classification (GTDB taxonomy): domain Bacteria; phylum Fibrobacterota; class Fibrobacteria; order Fibrobacterales; family Fibrobacteraceae; genus JBAYFD01. Next base: position 1,282 of record JBAYFD010000003.1, read on the forward strand.
AGCACTGGATTGCTTCACGCGTGCCGCCTCCGCAATGACGGAAGCAGAGACAGAACCGGACACCGCATCTTTTCCTTTGAAAATAGCACTTTTCGGCACATTCAGAATATATTTTTACAATTAGTCAGAGGCTCCGTTGCAACAAACCGAAATCACATCCCTGCCAGCCCTGTTCCTTTCCGCCTGCGCGGACAGGGATTTTCCCGGATGGTACCGCCGCGAAGGCGACTCGTGGATACATTATCCGCCGGCATCTCTCCGCGCGCGCCTTCTGCAGCTCACTCTCGCGCTCAATAAACACGGGCTATGCGCAGGGAAAAGCCTCGGAATAATCGCAAAGACCTCCCCCGCCTGGATGCTCGCGGACCTCGCGGCGCAAACGTGCCATGCGACAACGGTGCCGCTGTTCCCGAACATTGCGCCGGAACATTTTCTTTTCCAATGCGAAGATGCGAACATCGAATATCTCGTCATCGACGACCTCGCAAGTCTCAACCATATTTTTCTTCCGCTTCTCAAGCGGTTCAAGCTCATCGTCTGCATTCTCGCGACATCCCGCGTGCCCAGGGAGAACGGCATCCGCTGGGAAGACCTTCTTTACGAAGGGGAAATCCTCGCGAAGGAAGAAGGCGTGCAAAACTGGTTCGATTACCAGGTCGTGACGATACGTCTGTACGATATTTTCTCCATCATTTACACAAGCGGCTCCACAGGAAGGCCCAAAGGCGCAGAACTTTCGCACCGGAACATGCTCACGCAGCTCGGTTCCATCAGCAAGCTTTTTCCGCTCTCCCCTAAAAAAGACAAGGCACTCACCATCCTCCCCGTCGCGCATGTCTTTGAACGGATGGTCCTCTACTACTACATCGCGGCGAAGACACGCCTATATTTCGGAGACGATCCAAGGAACACGGCGCAGCTTTTGCACGACGTGCGCCCCACTATATTCACAGTCGTCCCCCGGCTTCTGGAACGTTTGTACGAAAAGATGACCGCGGAAGCGGAGAACGCGAGCGGTTTCCGGCACTGGTTCCTGCGCCGGGCGATACGTTCCGCGAAGATCCGCAAACCGCAGAAACGCAAAGGTCCGTTCTGCAAGCTTTTCGATTTTCTCGTGTACCGCCGGATGCGGGCGGCGATCGGGGACAACTTTAAATACATCGTCTCCGGAAGCAGCGCGCTCAACAAAAGCATTCTGCGCTTTCTGCATAACATCGGACTCCCGATATACGAAGGCTACGGCCTTACGGAATGCGCGCCCGTCGTGAGCGTCAATTCTCCGGAACACTGGAAGCCAGGTTCCGTGGGCCGTCCGCTCACCCACCTGAAAGTGAAAATCGGCGAGCAGAACGAAGTTCTCGTGAAAGGCGCAAGCGTTTTCCACGAGTATCACAATATGCCGCAGATGAACGTGGAAGCGTTCACCGAAGACGGCTACTTCCGCACCGGCGACCAGGGAGCGATGGACAAAGACGGCTACATATTCCTTACGGGCCGCATCAAGGAAATTTTCAAGACGAGCACGGGTAAATATGTTTCCCCGGCGCCCATTGAACTCGAACTTTCGCGGCTCCCGCTCATCGAAGGCGCCCTTGTCATCGCGAACAACCGGAAATTCGTGAGCGCGCTCATCTTTCTGAACGTCGACTACGCGAAACGGTTCCTGACCCGGGCGGAAAAGCGCGCGGAAAAGCCCTTCTTCGGTACCGCTACCCCCGCGCGCATCAAATGCGCAATCGAGAATCACATCCGGAATGTGAACAAAAAACTGAACCAATGGGAAAAAATTCAGAAATGGACGCTCATCACGGATCCGCTCACCGTTGAATCCGGACTTCTCACGCCGACGTTCAAACTGCGCCGCCACGCCTGCGCCATCAAATATGCGACCGTAATTGAAAAGCTATACGCACCGGCAAAAGAAAAACGCCGTTAGCAAAAAACGGCGTTCAGCGAGCACGCAAAACAAATATTCCGGATTTTATTTCACGTACGCGCAGCAACGGAAACCGATCGACGGATCCTTATAAAATGAAGCGGCCCCGATGTACGGCACGCTCGTTCCGAGCAGGAACACCACGGAGGTGGAATCCTTTTCGTAAGTGAGTCCGTTCGCGATCGTCGCGAGCCAGGCATCCCCGCGCCTGCGGTACTCCGCGAGCGGAATGTAATCCTCGCCTACGACCTTTTTCGTCGCCGGATCGATCACCTTGAAATATTGAAGCGTATCCGTGAAATTCTTCTGCGTGAGGATTGCATACAACGTTCTCGATGTGTCCTTCGTGGTCGTCGTATCCACTTTTGAAGATTCCCGGTACAGATACACGGTATCCTTAGTGAATGCGGCCCGGTTGCGATACGGGTAAGAGCGCGTCGTGCATTTTGCAAGCCCAGTGCGGTCTTCCCCGCTGAAATAGGAATAGCTCGTGCCTTTGAGCACCTGAAGCGTATCCGCCTTAGATCCCGTGACCCATTCCTGATAACTCCCCGGCATATCATGCACGCCGTCAGGGCTCACGCATTTCGCGTTTCGCTTCGAAAGGAGCGCGCTGCCCGTGGAATCGTCCGTACCCACGTTGCAGTAGCTGAAAAGATATTCCGAAGCGGAGAAATCCGATTCCTCGATGACACCGTAAGTGACCCGTTTACGCGCGGTGCAGGCCGTTTCCCAATCCGCGATTTTGCAGAGCGAGACGGTGAACCCCGCGGCAGTCATAGAAGAGCAGGCCGCAGCCGCTTCCGAATAAATAACGTTGTGCGCAAAAGTGCTGTCCGTCACCTTGTGTTCGTACTTCTCGATGCAGAAGCGCGAAGTATCCGAGGAACGCACGGGGACGAATCCGGCAGGGCAGTTCAAGTCCGCTTCGGGGCCGGGCGTGACCGCGATCGTATCAATGAGGGCCTTGGAATAATAGCCGGAGGAATCGACGCTGCGTATGCGGACGATGAGCGTATCGGAGGGCACGACCCAGCGGAGCGTGTCCACGATGTAGGTGCCGGATGTGGAAACAACCATCGAATCCCCGGAGCGCGCATAAGAGCTGGAGTACTTTTCCGCCGTAGTGCCGCCGGCATTCTTCGCCGATTCCCATCCGCTCCCGTTCCAGAGATCCACTTCATAAGAAGCCACGTTGCGATAACAGCCGGTATAGACGGAACAGCTGTAAGGAATGATGAGCGCCGTATCCACGGTGATGCCGTGTTTCACCGTGAGCGGATCCACGCTGCGGCTCCAGTAGATAATCACCCGGTTCGAATCAAGGCGCGCCGCCTCCGGGTGCGCGGAATCGGCCCGGACCCAGAGTTTCGTAGGCATCAGAGGCGCGATGCTATCCGTGGTGATGAATAGCTGATTGCTCGTGACGGAGGACGCGCCTGAGGAAGCGTTCCCCGCACTGTCCCACGCGGTGATGCCGATAGTGTAGCGGCTCTCGGCCTTGAGGCCTTCCACCGTGAGGCGGAAGCGATTCGACGAATCATTTTCAAAATCAAAACCGAGGCTGTCCTTCACCGCGATGCGCAGATAATTCTTTACGTTATCCCCATGCGACACGGTGTCTATCCATACGGAATCCCCGACTGCGCGGAAACGCGCGTTGCGTTTGTACTTAATCCTTCCCGTGGAATCAACGCCGCCGTTCCAAGTCAGTTTGAGTCTGAGGTTGCGGATGTCCTCCGTGGTATCTTCCGCGTAAAGCACGATATTGTAGCCCATGATCTTGCCGTCCAGCTCCGACGGCCTGTAATAATCAACCTGGTCCGTGGGCCGCGTCCAGTCGAACACGGCGCCCGTGGTCCACACGGAATCCTGCGCGGTCACGGTCGAAGGCGGCATATCATCGCCGAAATGAATATACAGATGCTGCACCGCGCCCTCGTCCCCGCCGGAATACTCGCACCAGATGGCGATGGCGAGGCTATCCCTGTCAAGATAATTCTTGATGTGAGAGGTCAGGTCGAGCGTATCGTACGCTTCGCCGTTATCGACATACTCCACCTTGATGGAGTGCTCCTTCGCTCCGTCAGGGACGGATTTCGTCGTGTCATTGATATAAGTCGTGTCCACCCAGAAATGAATGCGCACCAGTTTTTCCGTTTCGATAGGAATGCGGTAACGGAGTTCGTAGCAGGCGGCGCCGCTGTCCGCATTCGCCGGACATTCACGGAGAACGCTCACGTCCTGCACGGCGCGGTCGAAAAGGTAGTCGGTCCCCTCGGTGCTGTCGGAACAGGCGAAAAGGCAAAGGGCGGAAAATAAAGCGGATATAAGGAGGATGAGTTTCTGCATCGCCGCACTAAAATAAAAAAAACCGGTCGCGCAAACGACCGGCATTGAAACACTAAACGGTCAATCAGGCTTCTGGATAAACGGAAACCTTTTGACGCTTGGCATCGACGTGCTCGAACTTCACCTTTCCGTCGACGAGGGCGAACAGAGTGAAATCGTTGCCCATGCCGACATTCTTGCCGGGATGGAAGTGAGAGCCGCGCTGACGAACGAGAACTCCGCCTGCCTTCACGACTTCACCTGCATACTTCTTGACGCCGAGGTATTTCGGGTTTGAATCACGGCCGTTGCGGACCGAGCTTTGTCCCTTCTTATGTGCCATAGATCAGGCCTCCTTCTCTTTGCGGAGCGAATTCTTCTTCACCTTTGCGGGCTTCGGAAGACCCTGAGCGATCTTCTCCTTGCGGGTCAGAGGCGTGTTCTGAGCCTTCTGCTTAGCGAGGGCAGCCACGCGAGCGCGATTGCGTTCGATGACCTTCGGATCAACTGTCGCCGATTCGGCGCCGGAGCGGATTTCCGTGACGAGCACTTCCGTGTAGCCTTGACGATGACCGTTTCTGCGTTCGTAACGGGTACGACGCTTCTTTTTGAAAACGATCACTGTGTCTCCCTTACCGTGAGCAAGTATTTCTACCTTCACGAGGGAGTCAGCTACGACAGGGGTGCCGACTTTAACTTCTTTTCCGGAGAAAAGAAGGACGGACTTGAGCTCCAGTGTAGAACCGACAGCAGCGCCGTCGATGCTCGGGACCTTATAGGCCTTGCCGAGCTCGACCTTGTACTGGAAACCACCTGTTTCAACAATAGAATACATTATAGTAATCCTTTTTAGGTTGCTGTATCGGAGCCCCAAAAATAGTAAAAAGCCGCAAAAGCGTAAAGACATCATCCCGGAAAAAATAGAATTGCGGTGATTTTGTTAAATTTACCGCGCAAACATTCGAATCTGAATCTTATTTAAGGAACTCCGATGAATTCAATTGTGAGCCTGAACGGCGAATGGGACCTTCTCTGGGACAAAGACGACGCGGGCATGCTGAACCGCTGGTACGCTACAAACCCCGGCAACTGTGAAAAAGTACAGGTTCCCCATGTATGGGAACACTCCGTCGAAAAGATGACCCTTACCCAGGATACCGCCTACTATTTCAAGCACTTCCACGTGGACGGCAAACAAGTTCCCAAGCGCATTTTCCTGAAGTTCGACCGCATCGCGATGCACGCGACGTTCTGGCTGAACGGCAAGCTCCTCGGCACGCACTTCGGCGCGTACTCCCCCTGCATTCTCGATACATCCAAGGCGATCAAGGTCGGCGAAGACAACGTCATCTGCGTGCGCGTCGCGAACATGGGCTCCGCGAACAGCCGCATCGACTTCGGCCGTGAAAGCAAGGAAGGCGCGGACGACCGCTACGTCCACCCGACGGAAATGCCCGTCGGACTTCCGTGGCAGCAGTACCCGTTCGGAGGCATCTGCGGCAATGTATCGCTCATCCTCGGCAACACGGCGTTCATCTCCGGCATCCAGCTCGAACCGGACATGGACGAAGAACGCGTGGCAGTGGAAGTCGCCTTCAACAACCCCCGCGGGTTCCAGGCGCGCCTCGAAATCTATATGAAAAATCCGATGGGCCAGGTGAGCAAGCTCGAAAAGGAAATCAAACTTGAAAGAGAAAACGCGACGCAGCGCTTCCTCCTCGGCATCAAGGACTGGAAAAAAGACAAATTCGTGTGGAGTCCGGAATCCCCGAACCTGTTCGCCATTGAGCTTCAGCTCAAAGCGAAGGTCGGCAAGGGCGGAAAAGACAACGAAGAGACGCTATATTCCGTAGTCCGCAATTTCGGCTTCCGCAAAATAGACTGCATCAAGGGCGACTTCTACGTGAACGACGCCATCGCCAAAGTCCAGGGCGTGCGCTATACGCAGCACTGGAGCGAAGGTGGCCTCTGGAATCCGGACAAGGCTATACTCCGCAAAGATCTCGAAGCCGTCAAAAAAGCCGGGTTCAATTTTATCCGCTCCGGCGGAGCCCCGCTCTCAAGCGACGCACTCGACATCTGCGACGAACTCGGCCTCATCGTCCTGCAGGAACTTCCCATTCACACGATGCGTTCCTCGAACCGCGGTCTTGAAATCATCCGCTCCCTCACCGAAGACATCATCCGCGAACAGAAGCACCATCCGTGCATCGCGGCCTGGGTGCTCGGCGCCGAAAACGGAGCGCTCGTGCTCGAAAACGGGAACAAGCTCCTGAAGCACGTCGACCAGCTCGACAAGTGCCGCCCGGTCATCAGCAACCTCAACTGCGTCTACCTCGACGACGAGGAGACCTTCCGCAAGGACACGGGGAAGCTGATGGGCGTGACGAACGACCGCATTCTTTTGTACGCATCGCACCGCATGCACCTCCGCATGACTCCGAACGCGAGCCTCACCTACTTTCTCTCCCACTACTGCGACAAGGAAGCGCAGGACATCTCCGTCCCGGATTCCGCACTCGGCGACACGGCGTTCCAGGACGATTACGAATCGTTCGTGAACGATATCAACGGCAAGATTCTCATCACGCTCAAGAACAACTCGCTCTTCCCCGATACCCCGACGGATATCAAGGGCCCGCGCAGCCAGAAGAATTCCAAGGCTATCAAGAGCGCGTACAAGCAGCTCAACGCATTCATCGCGGACAAGAACCTCTCCGTGTGGGATTCCTTCGAATCCTTTAACGCGGACGCCCGCCGCATCGCGCTCAAGAGCAAGCTCGACCAGATCACCGCGGTGCAGAGCAATCCGCTCGTCTCCGGCTATATGCTCGACGAATGGGCGGACATCGGCACTGATTTCTCCGGCATCGTGAACGAGAACCGCAAGACGAAGGGCTGCGACGAATTTCTCAAGGAAATCACCGCGCCCACGCGGATCCTCATCTCCGGTTTCGAACCCGTGAACACACCCGCCGGCGAAATGTCCTTCCAGCTCGCCCTCCTCAACGCGGCACGCCTGGAAGACATCGAAGTGGAAATCGCCGTGCTCGATAAATCAGGCAAAACAGCCTCTTCTCAGAAGCGTTCGATCAAGACAAAGAAGGAACAGGAACAGAAGCCGAGCAGCCTCGTTCCCCTCGGAACGTTCACCGTCGTCGCCCCCAAGGCGAATGGCGAATACACGCTTGAACTCCGCCTCCGCGCGGCAGGCGAAACCATTCACACCTCTTCCGAAAAGTTCGTGGTCATCGAACCCGTGAACGTGAAAGACGCGATGAAGCAGGTCTGTTTCCTCGACAACAGCGCGGAAACGACTAGCGATGCGCTCGCCGCGCTGAGCGGTCCGGAAAAGATCATCTTCACCGCGAACCTAAGCGTATGGCCGGACGAAGTCGTGAACAAAATCGTCGAAGTCACCCGCGACGGCGGAAAAACGCTTCTCCTTTCCGATATGTCGACCGAAGACATCGAAGCGTTCAATGCGAACAGTCATTTCTCCGAAACCATCCAGTCGCATTTCTCCACGGGCGCAAAGGGCCTCAGCCTGCACTACCTCGTGAAGGATTCTCCGTTCCTCCCCGAATTCGGCGGCAAAAACGTACTCGACGCGATGGCTTCCGCCGTCATGCCCAGCGTCTCCCTGAACGAGCTCCCCGGCGCGACAGTGCTCGCCCGCTCCGTCACGTTCAAGGACGGCGAAGTGAAGACCGGCGTCGACCTGCAGGCCGTTCCGTTCGGAAAAGGCAAGCTCGTGTTCAACCAGTTCAGCATTTTCGAATGGCTCGAGACAAATGCCCTCGCGGACCGCGTGTTCGCGAAGCTCATAAAGCTCGCGCAATAAAAGAAAGATTCAATACAAAAGAAACCCGGGCCTTAACGTCCGGGTTTTTCTTTTAATTGTAATCTTCTGAGCTTTAGTCCTAAGCCAAAAATGAGCTCATTGTCTATTCCGCGGAATCCGGTGAGCCGGGCATGGAAGCGATAGGCACCAGGCGCTCTACATGCGCCGTCGTCTGAAGCTTTCCGGGTTTCCAGCATTCCGCGGGGACGATGCGTTCCGGATCCACGGCGATTGTATCCGCATTCAGCAGATCCCATTTGGAAAGGAGCATCGCCGCCCATTCATGCACCCATTTTTTGCGTGCTTCGCGGTCGCCCCACCAGTTGTCCGCATTGTAGCGGTAATTGTGAATGTCGCAGGTGATGAATACGGGATGTCCGTTCGAAAGTTTGTTGAAAATCGCATTTACGCGGCGCGTCGCAGCCGCGTCCGTGAGGAGGAGGACGGTATCGCCTGCTGCGCGGCTCTTGAGCCACGGGATGATGGAGCGCGCTTCCGCGATGGACGAGGGATCGTCGTGGCGGAACACATAGACACGCCCGGCATCAATCGTTCCGGAGCGCATGAAATCTTCCGCGTAAAAATCGGCGTTGCTCTTGTCCCGGTAAACGCGGCGACCGAGAATGAGCACGGAATCCGCACGGCCCTGCGTCATCAAGTCAGCGGCGAAGTCATCGCGTTCCAGGTCCGCGCTCTGCCCGTCAAGGACGACGACCCAGGGCAAATGCCTGAAGCTCTGGTCCTTCACAAGCCAGCGCCCGCTCCGCGCGACCGCAAGGTAAGCCGCGATGATGAGGGCGAGCACAGCGAGGAACACGGCGAGGCCCTTGTGAACACGGCGACGATGGCGCTCTTCCCTGTAGCCTTCAAGTGGCTGAATGACTCTACTCATAAAGTAATCTCCTTTTCGGACTTCATCATCACGGCGTCTTCGCCATCAGCGTAATAGGCTTTGCGCGTATAAGTTTGTACAAAGCCGAGCGAACGGTAAAGGGCGGCGGCAGGGGCATTCCCCACACGCACTTCCAGGTAAGCGGAACGGGCGCCGCAGCGCACGCATTCCCGGACGCCTTCGCCGTAAAGCAGACGGGCTATTCCCCGCCGCTGATAGTTTTTAGAAACGGCTATGCTCAAAAGTTCCGCTTCATCCGCGGCGACATGAAACACGGCATAGCCCGCGATTTCGCCCTGCACGCAGGCGACGAGCGCCACTGCATAAGGGAATCCGGCTTCCTGCGCAATCTGCTGTTCGCTCCAGTCCTGGAAAGCGAGCGCTTTCTGCAGCAGGAACACCCCGGGGGCATCCTCCGCGAGCATCCTGCGGATGACGGCGGAGGTTCCGTTCACTTCTTAACCCTCTCGTAATAAGACGGCTGAATGTAATTCGCCTTCTGCGTGAGCGAAGGCCGAACGGTTTTGAAAAACGCAGTGAAGGGCTTCACCGGAAGCGCGTCCGCGGCGACCGTCTTCACGGAATGCGCCCGGACATATTCCACGATGAGCTCATCCTTGAGGGCGAACGCATCGCATACAAATTCAGAGGAACCCGCGGCAGCGATTTTCGCAAGGGCGTCTTCCGTGGAAATGAAAAGTTCTTCCGCGCCGAGTCCGAGGTACCAGAAGCCGGGACGGGCACGGAGCAGGACGCAGGTATCCGCCGCTGAAGCTCCGAAAGAACGCAGGGCAGCGAGCGTTGATATCCCGTACAAATTCCGAGCGCCGGAAAAGCAGAGTCCCTGGCAGAATGCTATCCCCGTGCGTAGTCCCGTAAAGGAACCCGGCCCGAGAGTCGTAAGCACGCGCTTCACATCCGTAAGGGCGGCCCCCGCCTTTTCAAGCGAAGAATCCAGCAGCGCGCCCAGGCCTTCCCCGCGGAAGTCCGGTTCGTTCGCCTCGCACAGAGTCGCATCACCATCGTAAATGCCGAGAGCGATTCCGTGCCGCGACGCATCCACAACCAAGTCCAGGGAACGGCTCATATTGCCCTCAGCGCTTGATTTTGAGGCTCGTCTCGATGATCTTGTCGATGAGCTGCGTGTAAGTGATGCCGATGCAGGCGGCCTGCGCCGGGAGAATCGAAGTCGGAGTCATGCCGGGGAGCGTGTTCGTTTCGAGCGCCCACAGTTTGCCGTCTTTGTCGATGCGGACGTCCGTGCGGCTGTAGCCTGCGCCGCCAATCGCAAAATGCGCGGCCTTCGCAATCGCCTGAATGCGCCTGGTGAGTTCCTCCGGGAATTCCGCGGGAGTCACTTCGCGGCATTCGCCGTTATACTTCGCTTCGTAATCAAAATATTCGCGCGTCGTCATGCGCATTTCCGTGGGCGGAAGCGCAGGGACGCCGTCCATATAGCCGCAGCTCGCTTCGCCGCCGGCGATGAACTTTTCGCAGAGCAGACGGTCGCTGTTTTTGAAAAGTTCCGTAACAAGCTTACTTGCGTCGTCAAGGTTCTTCGCTATGCCCACGCCGATGCTCGATCCGCCGACGGGATCCTTCACCACAAGCGGGAAGCCGAGTTCATCGGAGGCTCTCACAAGTTCATCACCCGTGAACGTTTCGCGGTAAATCACTTTGTGCGGGGGCGTCGGAATGCCGTTCGCCGCATAAGCGTCCTTGCAGCGGATCTTGTCCATGGCGAGCGCGCTCGCGAGAATCCCGCAGCCCGTGTAGGGAACACCCCAATTTTCGAGAAGCGCCTGGACATGACCGTCTTCGCCCCACTTACCGTGGAGAGCGAGGAACGCGATGTCGCAGTCCGGAAGTTCGGAGAGCGCCGGAGCATGTTCCTTGCGTGCCGAGGTTCCTTCGAGGGAATAGAAATAATTTGAAGAGAAATTCGCCTTCTGGTACGGGCTGAGTTCGCGGGCGGACCAGATCCACGTGCCGTCTTTTTCAATCAGAACGGGGTGAATGTTGTACTTAGATTCATCCATTGCGCGGACGACACCCGTGCCGCTCACGATAGAGACATCGTGTTCGGTCGAAAAGCCGCCCATCAGAACGAGAACGCGTAAACGGGCCATAAAACCTTCTTGAAAAATGTCCCGCCTAATTTAGAAAAAATCAAGGGAACGTGACGCTGAACTCGCTCCCCTTGCCGGGTTCGGATTCAAGGCTGATTTTTGCGCCGTGATTTTCCGCGACGTGCTTTACAATCGCAAGTCCGAGCCCCGTGCCGCCCGTCGCCTTGGAATGGCTCTTGTCCACGCGGTAAAAACGTTCGAATACGCGGTCGCGATGTTCCCCGGGAATTCCTATGCCTGTATCCTTCACGCGCAGGGTACGCCCCTCGGTGCGGACTTCCACGGAGCCGCCTTCGCGATTGTAGCGGATGGCGTTATCCACCAGATTGTAGACAAGTTCCTGAAGCATCCGCGCGTTTCCCTTCACGGCGAGAAGCGTTCCCCCGACGCTTATCAAGACTCCGCGGTTCTTCGCCACCGGGGAAAGTTCCGCCGCGCATTCACGGGCGATGCAAAGCAAATCCACGGATTCCACCGGCGCATTCACTTCGCGGCCCTGGCCCTCGTCAAGTTCGGAAAGCTTCATGATGTCGTTCACCAGCGCGAGCAGCCGTTTGGATTCATTGTGAATCTTAGTCGCGCAAGAGGTAACGTCTTCCGGGCGGACCATGCCGTTTTCAAGCATCTCCGCATAGCCGGAAATCGTCGTCAGCGGAGTCTTGAGCTCGTGCGAGGCGTTCGCCGTGAATTCTTCTTTTATGCGCAAAAAGTTTTTCTTTTCCGTGACATCGAGGAGAAGGCAGATGATTCCCGAAAGCGCGCCGTTCACCGAGACTGGATTCGCTATAACCTGATATGCGCGCCCGGAAAAATCGACGTTCTCTTCGGCGCGCTTCCCGGTCGCAGCAACATCTATCGTCCGGTTGAGCGCTATATCGCGCGAAAAGTAAAGGATGTTCCGCGGCGAAGACGCCCTTTCAATTACATGCAGAATATGTTTCGCGACATCGTTGATCACAAGCACGTTCTTCACGGGATCGAGCAGAATGAATCCCTCCGGCATATTCTGGATGAGAACGGCAAGTTTTCCGCGTTCGTTCTCAATGCGTTTCATCTGTTCGTTCATCACGCTGCGCTGCGCGCGTATCTTGGCGACGAAGGGAACGAATTCCTTGTAGATAAATTCATCTCCATCCGCAAAGGCATCCGACTCCAGATTTTCCGCGAGTTTCTGAATGGGTCGCATGAAGCGTTCGGAGAGGAACCGCGCGACGATGATCGAAATGAAGAATATGCATAAGAGAAGTATCGCGAGCGCCGGATAAACGGACGAGAACACGGCGACGGCGCTGCTCTTGCGGAGGCTCAGGCGCAGGATATTTCCGTCATTCAGGCGGATGGCGCAGTAATAGAGGTCCGTCGCGAGCGTGAGGGACGGGCGGTAACTTTCGCCGTAACCAGAGCGGAGCGCTTCGCGGACTTCCACGCGGTCGCGGTGATTCGTCATCGCCCGCGCATTCGCATCGCTTTCGACGAGCACCTGGCCCGAAGGCGAGATGAGCGTCACGCGCAACGTTCTGGATGCGAACTTCGCAAGATCCTGGATGTTCGAGAGCCCCGGATATTCCTTTGCGACAAGTTCCGCTTCGGCGCGAAGGTCCACCCGCGTCTGTTTTTCCGCACTGCCGCGGAAAGCGCCCGCGGTAACGAATATCGCGATGAACGCAGAAAGCAATCCGATGCAGAAAAGACTAAAAGCCAGTTTGCGTTTCATTATTTTTCACCTTGCGCGGTCGCCTTGTAGCCTACGCCGCGGACCGTGGCGATGTAGTCGCCCGCAGTCCCGAGTTTTTTGCGGAGCGTTTTCACATGCATATCCACCGTGCGTGATTCCATCGGGAAATCGAGCCCCCAAACTTTTTCCATGATCTGGTCGCGGGAAAACACCCGGTCAGGGTTCATACAAAGTAATTTCAGAAGTTCGTATTCCTTGAACGTGAGTTCACAAGGAGTGCCGGCCACCGTCACGGAATGTTTCGGATCGTCAATTTCAATGGTTTCGAAGTGAATGAGTTCCTGAACCGTTTTCGTTTCCGGGGCGCTGCGGCGCAGGAGCGCCTTGACGCGGGCGAGAAATTCCATGACGCCGAAAGGCTTCGCAAGATAATCGTCCGCACCGAAATCGAGGCCCTTCACTTTGTCAAGTTCCTTCCCGAGGGCAGTCACCATCATCACGGGGACTTTCTTAGTCAGAGAATCCGCGCGGAGGCGCTTGAGCACGGCGATTCCGTCCATTTCAGGAAGCATGATGTCGAGGATCACGAGCTCCGGGTTCTTCGATTCCGGGGATTTGAAGAACTGCGCCGCGTCACCGAACGCGGAGACATTGAAGCCTGCACCATTCAGGGCATAAGTTTCCATTTCGCGGATTTCCTGATCATCTTCGACAATGCACACGTTTTTCATTTATCATTCACCTCGTCCGGGCCGGTGAGGAATCCCGTTCCATTCCGGGTGCCCGTCACGGAAAAAATAACCCATTTCGCGACATTCACCGCATGGTCGCCGATGCGTTCCAGGTATTTCGCCGTCAAAAGGAGGTCCATGAGGCCTTCGCCCGCATCGGAATCCTTACGGACGAGCTCCACGAGCGTGCGGCGCACGTCATCATACAGACGGTCCACGACATCATCGAAATCCACCACGGTCCGCGCAAGTTCCACGTCACGGTGAACGAACGCATCCACGCTTTCCGAGATCATCTTATGCACGGCTTCCGCCATTTTCGGAATATATTCCAGATGCGCGGCCTCGGTTCCCTTCGGAAACGTCATCACGATCTCCGAGATGTCGGCGCACTGATCGCCGATGCGCTCCAGGTCGGAGACCATCTTGAGCGCGGCGGAGATGAGCCGCAGGTCACGGGCGACGGGCTGCTGACTTAGAAGAAGCTTGAGGCAAAGGCTTTCGATGTCCTTCATCTTCTGATCGATATCCTTGTCCGCCTCAATGTTTTTCTGCGCGAGTTCCGCATCGCCGTTGACGAGCGCCTGCATCGCATTTTTCATCGCTATTTCCACGAGGGCGCCCATGCCGATGATTTCCTCGTTCAGCGTTTCGAGCTGCATTTCAAAACGTGTGCGCATTATCCGAACCTCCCTGTGATGTAATCTTCGGTGCGTTTGTCCTTCGGCATGGAGAAGATGCTCTCCGTATTGCCGCATTCGATGACTTCGCCGAGCAGGAAGAACGCCGTCCGGTCGGAAACACGCGTCGCCTGCTGCATATTGTGGGTCACCATCACGATCGTATAAGTCTTTTTGAGTTCCTGGACCAGATCCTCGATCTTTGAAGTCGAAATCGGATCAAGAGCGCTCGTGGATTCGTCCATCAGAAGCACTTCCGGAGCGACGGCGAGCGCGCGGGCGATGCACAGGCGCTGCTGCTGCCCGCCCGAAAGTCCGAGCGCGTTCTTTTTAAGGCGGTCCTTGAGTTCATCCCAGATGGCAGCGTCCCGCAGGGACTTTTCGACGATTTCATCGAGCTTGATTTTAGAATGCACGCCGTGGGTGCGCGGGCCGAACGCAACGTTGTCATAAATGCTCATCGGGAACGGATTCGCCTTCTGGAACACCATGCCCACGCGCTTGCGCAGTTCATTCACGTCCATATCGCCGTTGTAGATGTCCTTCCCTTCAAGCAGAACCTCGCCTGTAATGCGGCAGCCTTCCACAAGGTCATTCATGCGGTTGAGCGATTTGAGAAGCGTCGATTTTCCGCAGCCCGAAGGTCCGATGAATGCAGTGATCTCGTTCCGCGCGACATTCAGACTCACGTTCTTGAGTGCATGAAAACTGCCGTAATACAAATCCAGATTCCTGACGGTTATTTTATCCATAATCAACCTTTTGACGATTTTCACATCTTGACGATTTTCGATGCAAGCTTTGCGGAAAGCGCGTTAATGATCAGCACCACGACGAGGAGCACGACCGCCGTCGCATACGCCTGGTCCGTGTGAAGACCTTCGTGAGAAAGTTCGAACATGTGCACGGAAAGCGTGCGGCCCGAAGACAGGATGCTCCTCGGAAATTCAGCGACGGTTCCCGCCGTATAGACGAGCGCGGCAGTCTCCCCCACCACGCGACCGATGGCGAGGATTATTCCAGCGAGGATTCCAGGGACAGCCGAGGGGAGCACGATGCGGAACACCGTGCGGAGCTTGCCTGCGCCGAGTCCGAAGGATCCTTCGCGATACATATCCGGAACGGCCTTGAGGGCCTCTTCCGTAGTGCGCATGATGAGCGGAAGAATCATCAGCGTGACAGTGAAAATGCCGGCGAGGAGCGAATAGCCGAAGTGAAAGAAAGTGACGAAGCAGAGCATTCCGAAAAGTCCGAACACAATGGACGGGATTCCGGAAAGCGTCTCCGCGGTGATGCGTACGATTCCCACAAGGCGGTTCCCGCGGCTCGCGTATTCCACGAGGTAGATAGCGGAGAAGATGCCGAGAGGAACCGCGAGCAGAAGCGCTCCGGCGACGAGGATGAGCGTATTCGCTATCGACGGGAGCATCGATACGTTTTCGGACGTGTAATGCAGCGCGAAGAGCTCCGGCTTGAGGTACGGAACGCCTTTTACAAGGACATAAGTTATAAGAAACACCATCGTAAGCATAGTGAGCGCGGTCGCAAGCACCGTGAGCGCGCGCAGGGCAAGGGACATCGGATGCCGTCTGTAGTATGCGCAGAGCTTCTTTACTTTATCTATAATCATCCGATGCGCCTCCGTTTAAGAATCGAAAAGCACAGATTGATGATGAGGATGAACGTGAAGAGGACGACACCCGTCGCGATAAGCGCTTCTCGGTGCAGGTCCGCCGCGTAGCCCATTTCGAGCACGATGTTCGCCGTGAGCGTGCGGACGCCGCCGAGGATTCCGTTCGGCATGCGCGCCTGGTTTCCGGCGACGAGGATCACCGCCATAGTCTCGCCCACCGCGCGGCCGATCCCGAGAATGACGCCGGCCATCACGCCCGAAGTCGCCGCAGGGAGCACCACCGAAAATACGCTCCGTTCCGGAGTCGCCCCGAGCGCGAGCGCTCCTTCGTAATAGGTTTCCGGGACGGCGCGGATCGCGGATTCGGCAACGCCGATGATCGTCGGAAGAATCATTATTCCGAGGAGGAGCGATGCGGTGAGAATACTCGTACCGCTGCCGCCGAAGTTCTCGCGCACGAACGGCACCATCACCACAAGCCCGAAAAAGCCGTACACAACCGAGGGCACGCCCGCGAGAACATCCACCGCAGGTTTGAGCACCTTGTGGAGTTTCGCGGGGCAGAAGCGTGCGAGGAACACCGCGGTAAAGAGCCCGACGGAAACGCCCACGAGCACGGCGCCCGCCGTTACGTATAAACTTCCGAGAATCATCGGGAAAATGCCGTAAGAGGGCGGAACATCCGTGGGCGCCCAAATGCGTCCGAAAATGAAGTTTCCGAATCCGATCTTCGCCATTCCCGGAATGCCGTTCGCGAAAAGGAAAATGCAGATGAGGAACACCGCCGCGACCGAGGCGAGCGCGGCGACGAGGAAAACGCCCTCCATCAGGCGTTCCCGGATCTGCGATTTATTCTTGAATATCATAAAGTGCCTCTACCCTGGTTCCCGTCATTCAATTTAGAACACTTCCCCAGGTGCGTGCTGCGCCAGTGTAAACCTGACGGAGCGTTTCGAGCGATATGTTCGCTATCGGGTTCTTCTGATTCACGATGACCGCGATGCCGTCCTTGGCGATGGTCGTCGCAGTGAGCTCGGAAGATTCACTGTCCTTGAGTCCGCGGGACGCCATGCCGATGTCGCAGGTGCCTTCTTTCGCAGCAAGCATTCCGGAAGAGGAATCGTTCGTCTGAATTTCGATTTCCACTTCGGGATTCTTCGCGATGTACGCTTCCTTAAGTTTTTCCATCAGCGGAGATACGGAGGAGGAACCGGCGATCACGATTTTGCCGGTGAGCTTCGTCGCCTTGTAGGGCGCGCCCTGGGAGACGCTCACGTAGCCGTTCTTCTCCGCGACGGCCTGACCGTCCGCGCTCAGGATGAACGCGATGAAGTCCTTAGCGAGGTCGCTCAGCGTGCCGGAAGTCTTTGTCGCAATGTTAAAGGGACGGGCGAGCGGATAAGTGCCTTCCTTAATCATCGCCGCGGTCGCCTCGATTCCACTCACGTTAATCGCCTTGACTGTCGGATTAAGGGAACCGAGCGAGATATAGCCCATCGCGTATTCATTGCCGGCGACATTGCTCATCACAGCCTGCGTGCCGTCGATCGTGAGCGCTTCGGGCGTAGTGTTGTCTTTCTTTTGACCGTCCTTTTTGACGAGGATCCCGGTGAGTTCCACAAAGGCATCGCGCGTTCCGCTGCCCGCTTCGCGGGTGATCACGGAAATTTCGCGGGTTTTGTCGAAGCCTTCCTTCGCTTTTTCGCCCGAACCCGAGCAGCCGAAGAATCCGGCGACGAGCAAAGCCGCAAGCGAGGTGGTGATGATCTGTTTCGTTTTCATAGTAAACTCCTTCATTGAGGTTGTTATTCCGATTTTTGAACAACCACAATGTAGAGTCCCTATGTAAAGCATCCCCTCGCACTAAAGTAAAATCGAAGTAAAGTCTGGATTGCCACGCCTTGCGCTGCAAGGCTCGCAATGACAGGGGAAGTGCTTACAATCGCCATAAAACGGGGGCTAGACAGCGAAACAATCCACCCGCCGTCTGGTCTCCTGCGCGTTGCGGATGACGTCGATCGTGCCCGTCCGGCGCAGTCTAACCTTGCGCGAGTTGCTGCGCAAGTTGCTTCGCCGTGGTGAAATCCGACTTGCCCGTTCCGAGCTTGGGCACGGCTTCCACGGAAAAAGCGAGCCCCGGCACCATCAGCGGAGGAATTCCCGCCTTGCGGAGTTCCCGTAGCACCTCGTCCGACGGCTTTTCCCCCTGGTAAAGCAAAACGATGCATTCGCCCTTTACTTTATCGGGAATCGCCGTCACCAGATAATCGCAACCGTTAAGCACCTTGGATTCGTTGATGCGGATTTCGACCGCCCCGAGAGAAATCATTTCGCCGCCCATTTTCGCGAAACGGCTGTAGCGGTCCACAAGCGTAAGGAATCCGTCTGCATCCAGGTAGCCCTTGTCCCCCGTGCGGTAATAACGCCGCCCGTCCTTTTCGACGATCACGTCACGCGTGCGCTCCGGGTCCTTGAGGTAACCCTGCATCACCTGGCAACCGCCGATGAGCACCATGCCGGCCTCTCCCGCGGGCAGATCCTCGTTCGTCTCCGGATTCACGATGCGGAACCGCGTCCCGGGAAGGGGCATACCCACGGAACCGGGCTTATTGTTCACCTGCATCGTCAAAAAATCATCGAGGAGCACATTCGGAGAGCCCACGGAAGCGACCGGTGTCGTTTCCGTGCAGCCGTAGCCTTCAAATACATCCTTGCCGAACTTGAGGCGGAAGGCTTCCGCCATTTCCGGGCGCATTTTTTCCGCACCGGCGATGATCATGCGGATATGTTCGAAACACATCGGATGCACCCAGCGGTTCACCGTGAACGCGCGGAGGAACGTCGGCGTTCCCACGAGGACTGTCGCCTTGTACTGCGCACAGACGCGCGCCATCGTCTTCACGTCCGTCGGGTCCGCGATGGTGATTATGGGCGTTCCTTCGATGAGATTCAGAAGGATAGTCACCGTAAGGCCGAAGGAGTGGAACATCGGGAGTTCCGCAAGCATGACGTCGCCGCGGCCCATATTCACAATGCAGGAAGTCTGTTCGATGTTGCCCATCATGTTCAGGTGCGAAAGGCATATTCCCTTGGGGGTGCCCTCCGAGCCCGAGCTGAACAGGATCGCCGCCGTGTCGGAAAGTTTCGTATGCCGGAAGTAGATGAATTCAAGGAGCCGCGCGGGAAGAATTACGCCGAGTACCAGATGGAGCAGTAGCTTGTACTTCGGAATGCCGGCGAAAGCATCCTCCATATAAATGAATTTGCAGTGCTTTTCAAGCGAAGTGAAGTCCTTCCCCTTGCTTTTTAATTTATCTATAAAGACGCGGCTCGTAAAGATGGTCTTCACTTCCGCCTTTTCCGCGCACACGGCGACGACATCCGGCGCCGATGTGTAATTCAGATTCACGACGACCTTGCGGCGCACCCACACGGCAAGATTCGAAATGACACCCGCGGGACCCGGCGGAAGGAGTATGCCGATGTTCTTCTCCCCATGCGTCCGGTGTTTGACGATACGGCTCGCGGCAAGGACGCCGCCGATGAGCCTGTAACCGGAATAATGATTTCCGTCGGGACTGTATATCGATGGATCGAAGCCCACGAGTTTTTTACTCGCGCGGAGCCAGGAAGATGCCAGCGGACGGTAGAACGAGATGGAATAGGCCCAGGCGTCGATGGAAATTTCACGGACGGCATTCCTCACGTCGTTCGCAGGCGTTTCCGCAAGGAGTGCCTCGCCGAAAGCGACGGTCACTATCCGCGTGGAAGCGGGTCCGAACATATTCGCCGTATTGTTGTGGCTGTAACGGCTTCCCCACAGTCCCTGGATATAGAAAGGAATGACGACCGCATCCGTGCCCTTGACCGCCTCGGAATAATCGAGGACGAACGGCCCCACGTGCGGGGACTTCGAAACTTCGCCCTCCGGGAAAATCGCGACGGCTTCGCCCGCGAGAAGCGCTTCATGAATTTTCGTCATCGCTTCCGCGGGATCCTTGCGCTGAATGCGGATGAGCCCGAGCCTTTGCAGAATCTTGCGCAGGTACCATTTTTCAAAATGATCCTTATTGCTCGCGATGCGCAAGGGGCGCGG
This sequence comes from Fibrobacteraceae bacterium, assembly GCA_041667365.1. Lineage (GTDB taxonomy): Bacteria > Fibrobacterota > Fibrobacteria > Fibrobacterales > Fibrobacteraceae > JBAYFD01. Next base: position 21,229 of record JBAYFD010000003.1, read on the forward strand.
ACTTGCCATCTGGAGGACCGCCCAGTCGATGAAGCTGTGATGATTGCCGACGAGGAGAACCGGACCCGAATCGGGAATGTTCTGCACGCCGAGGACTTTGAGTTTGTACAGACTGAAGAACGTGCGGAGGAGCGAACGCAGGAGCGCCTGCGGCATCTTGCGGATAGCGAGCGCATAGCCGATGAAGGAAATCACCGAAAGCGCGAGGAACAGATGATGCGTCTTGACGCCCGTGAAGTTCAAGAGAAGAATGTAAATACCGAGGAATACAGCGACGACGAGCATCTGAATGGCGTTGCTCATCGCGAGCACGCGGCCCGAATTTTCAGGGCGCGTATAGAACTGGAGCAGCGCCTGCAACGCGACGACGAAGAACCCGGCGAAAAATCCGACGAGCGCGAAAAGTACGGCGAGCCCGACGGGATTCGAGGTGAACGGGATGAAGAACATGCTCACGGACGCGCCGAGGGCTCCCATCGGAATGAGCCCCGTTTCAATGAAATCGCGCGACACGCGGGCAGCGACGATCCCGCCCACGATAAGTCCCGCAAATGCGAGGGCAAGGCTGTTCTGCAGCACGCTCAGAACCGGAGACGCTGAAGTATCCTGGAACACCATCACGAACACCTGTGCCACGCCCCAGAGCACGGCGAGCCCCGCGATGCACGCGCGGGAAACCGGGTTTGCCCACGTCGCCCTCACCGTATGTTTCACGGAACGCATCCTTATATGCACGTCTTCCCTGCCCACCGCCGGAATAAACGCGGCGCTCACCGCGGCAAGTGCGCTCACGCCCGCAAGCACCCAGAACAGCGCCGAGGGACCCGTCGCAATTCCGCGCACCGCGCTGAAGCAGGCGATCATAATCCAGCTTGAAGCGAAAAGCGCCGCCACGGAAACAATCAGCAAATAAGCGTTCGAATAACTGAGATTGCGCGTTCCGAACATTTCCTTCAGAATGCCGTATTTCGCAGGGCTATGAACGGCGAAAGCGGAAGAGAGCAGAATCACGCCCCAGAAAGCGGCATTGGAAAATCCCAGCGAGTAAAGGACGGCGATTCCCGCCATCACGGCAGTCATAGCGACACTGCTCCAGAGCATCACCCTGTTCTTCTGAAATTTATTTGAAAAGAAGCTCGCCGGAAGAAGAAGCGCTATGTACGGAAAGATGAACAGCGCCTGCAAAAGGCCGCAGGCCCAGTAAAAGCGGTCACCGGCATACGCGCCGGCAAGGATTTTCTGCATCAGGGTAAAGCAGCCCATCTGGACGAAGGTCGCCGCGAACACGGAAAGGAAATAAGGAATGACGCCTCTGGTATGCCACATAATGCATTTCAAGATAGTAAACAGGCCCGGAAAACCCGAGGCCATTCAGCGGCATTTCTTTTAACGCCAGTTCAAATACAGAATTATTAAATGAACGCCGATTAAATTAAGGGTACCTCTAAAAATTCATTTTTATGAAATTGTCAATAACACATCGCAATAGTTCGTCACTCAAAGATGGCCAATACCGCCAGTATTGGCCACTTCTCGTTCCTGCTCTTGCTCGGTTCTTGACAATTTCACTTCACCAAAGCAATTTTTAGAGGTACCCTTAA
>JBAYFD010000004.1:0-22209 GCA_041667365.1 Fibrobacteraceae bacterium
AGCCTTCGGAGCAGCTGTAGCCGCCGGTGCAGAGGCCGCAGTGCGCCAAGATGCGGAAGAGCGTCTGTCAGTCTTCGCCGTGGATGCCGCAGGAGCCGAGAGAGCCGCTTTTTTCGCGGCACGCTTCGAAGCGTAGACTTTCGTCTTGTCCATCGGATCCGCGGAAGTTTCCGTAATCGCCGAAGAATATGAGGCATCCTTCCAGACGCCCATGCCCTTCGATGTCTGCGCATCTTTAAATGCGTTCTGCGCCCAGCTGTCACTTGCGATAGGAGCGAGAAGTTGCACTTTCGCATCACGGATAGTCGCCTGCAGTTCCTCATCGCCGTCGCTGTAATAAAGCATCACATCGAAGACACCGGCCTGATACTCCTTTCCGTCGGAGCCCTGCACCGGAGCGGGCACGTAGGCGATGACCTCGTAAAGTTCATCATCGGCGAGGGCATCCATCAGGACATCCGGATCCCCGTTCGGAGCAAGCACCTTCCCCGTGTAGACGAAAGCCCATGGAGCGATATCCACGCGGAGCGTGAAAGAATGATAGCCGTCATCCCCGGCGTCCTTCAGATCAAGGAAATTCGCCGCGAAAGCCTGGAACTCAGGCTTCACTCCGGCGAACGCGCAGAGGGAAAGAAATAAGACTAAAGAAATGAATATTCTCATGTCAACCTCACTTCTTTAAAAATACCCTTTTTCAGTCCTGGAAGAACAACTTTTTAGCAGCCTCGAACATGGCGTCCTTTTCCGCCTCTTCACGGCATTCCGTGTAGATACGGACCTTCGGCTCCGTGCCCGAGGGACGGATGAGCATCCAGGAATCGTCTGTAAAAATAATTTTCACTCCGTCGAGAGTAAGAATCTTACGGACTTCCTTCTGCTTGTCGCCCACGGTGACATTCGTTCCGGGAGCGGCCTTGCGGGCGACGGCGTCTACCTTCGCCTTGAGCGGTGCGCCCACGAGGGACTTATCCACCTCAAAGCCGGAGCGCGTCGGGTAAAAACAGCCGTACTCCTTGTAAAGTTCATCAAGGTATTCGCCGAGGTTCTTGCCCGTGACCGCCATGATTTCCAGGGCGAGGAGAAGGCCGAACTGAGCGTCTTTTTCCAGGGTGTTGTTGAGGCCGGAGATGCCGTCGGATTCCTCGAAGGCGATGAGCGCCTTCGGATCCGCGTTGCGGGAGAGCCACGGACGGAAATTCTTGAAGCCCACCTGGGTCTCCATCACCGGAACGCCGAGCTTTTCAGCGATGATGTTCACGAAGTTGGAAGTGGCGACGCTCTTTGCGACGACGCCCTTTTCCTTGCGCCACGTGACCATGTAATGGAAAGCTATCGCACCGAAGCGGTTCATATCGATTTCGCGGGTGCCGTCGTAGAAGCGCACGCGGTCGCCATCCGGATCGAAGATGCAGCCGAGGCGGAACCAGCTCTTGCTCTTATCGAGGAGTTTGCGCACGCCTTCGAGGTTCTTGGAACTCGGTTCCGGAGCGATGCCGCCAAAAAGCGGATCGTCTTCCGTGCGGAGGCAGACGAGACATTTGGGGTTGCCGAGGATGGCGTTCGGACGGCCGCGGGTCGCGCCGTGCACATGGTCGCACACGAGAGTGAGGCGCCCGCCATCGAGGAGCTGCTGAATGCGGTTGAACTTGATCGTTCCCTGCCTGTGCAGAAATTCCTTGTAGATACGGACAGCGTCTATCTTTTCCCAGCCGATGCCCGCGACGGGAACAAATTTATGCGCAGCCATCATATCGTTAGAAAGCTTGGTGATGACACTCGTGATTTCCGGACCGGCAGGACCGCCGTCAGCGGGGTTGAACTTAATGCCGTTGTAATTGGAGGGGTTGTGGCTCGGCGTCATGTTGATGGAGCAAGCCGCGCCTAGCGTTTCAATGGCAGCGGAGAATTCCGGAGTGGCCATTTCGCCACCGTAATAAATTTTCTTGACGCCGGCCTTCGCAAATTCGTTCGCAACGACCATGCAAAATTCTTCGCCGAGGAGGCGGTTATCGTGACCGATCACCACCCCGCGGTTCTGGAAGTCCGCGAAATCCTTGACGCCCAGAGATTTGAAAAGTTCCGGAGTCGCCTCGCGGTACATGCGCACGATAGCGGCGCCCACGACCTGCAGATTGCGGAGCGTGAATTCAGAGCCTATCTCGCCGCGCCAGCCGGACGTGCCGAAGCTGACCTTCGCGCAGGCATCGGACGTGCGCGCAACCTGTTTGACCTGTTCCACCCAGTCCATATTCCTGGAGGGGTTGAATTCGGGGGATTGAATTTTTTCCCAAAGCTGGGAGATAGTTTCCATGGTATGTTTCCTGTGGAGAAAAATGACGCGGGTAATTTAGGAATTTTTGCATTCTTAAATACACCGCCGGAATGTAAAATGTCTATTTTTAGTCCATGCAGCAAATCACCAAGGCTTCTCAGCTCCGCGGGGTATTCCCCGCCCTCTTCACGCCCCTCAAGGACGACGATCCCAAGCACCTCCGCAACTCCGTCGATTACAAAAAGATGGGGCAGATGATCGATGACGTCATCGCCGCGGGCGCCGCCGGGATTCTGCCAGTGGTCACCACGGGCCAGAGCGCGACGCTTTCGACCGAGCAGCACCTTGACACGATCAAGTTCACGCTCGACTATGTGGACGGGCGCGTACCGGTCATCGCCGGCGCGGGCTCGAACTGCACCCGCGAATCCGTCGAAATGATCGAGCGCGTCCTCAAGATAGCGCAGGTCCCGGTGCTCTGCGTCACGGGTTACTACAACAACCCTCCGCAGGAAGGCCTCGAAAAGCATTACAAGACGATCAGCGCGGAAACAGGCGCGAAGATCATCATCTACAACGTACCCGGTCGCACGGCGAGCTATGTCCATCCGGACACACTCATCCGCCTTTCCGAAGATAAGAACATCATCGGTCTCAAGCAGGCGGTGGAATTTCGCATCGGCGAAAAGTTCCACGAAGACACGCTCCGCGTGATCAACGAGACGAAGAATAACGACTTTGCGGTGATGAGCGGCGAAGACGGCGCCTTCATCGACATCCTCGAAATGGGCGGCACGGGACTCGTAAGCGCATCGGGGAACATTCCCGAAGCGTGCAAAATTTTCGTTCAGTTGTACGAAGCGTTCCAGAAGGGCGAAAAGGAGAAGTGCGATGACCTCCAGGATGCCGCGCGAGATTACATCGAAGCGGCGTTCTGCCGCAAGAATCCGATTCCGCTCGGCACGCTTTTCAACAGTCCGCTGTTCCTCCCGCTCGTGAGCGTCCGTGAAACGGCCCGCGGCGACGAAGCCGAAGCGCGCATTATGAAGCTCATCCGCGAAAAGGCGCCGAGCCTCCTCAAGTATCACAAGTAATCGCAAGAATAAATTCAGCAAAAGGATTTTTATGGCCAAGGAAAAGCTTTCCATCAGCGAAGAAGTCAGCGCGAACATCAAGAAGTTCGGCTTCCTCCCCGTTCCCGTGCAGGCTCTGAACGATGAAGCGGAAGCGACCCGCTACTTCGGCGGATCCTTTGCGGAATTCGTCAACGCGGCAAAGGCGCTCGGCGCGAAGGCGCTGTTCGTGGAGCCTCTCTACCTTGAAGAGGACGAGTTTTTTTACGACAGCGGCATTGAAGAAGATGACGACGATAGCTGCTGCGGTTGTGATTGCTCCGACGGGGACTGCGGCGGGGACTGCCACTGCGGCGATGAAAAATGTGACGACGTGAAAAAGGGCAAGAAAGACGCCTGCAAATGCGAAGCAAAGAAAGGCAAGGGCAAAAAAGACAAGTGCGAAAGCAAGGACGCGGAAGACGAGGAAGACGCGACCGTGTGGCTCGACCCCGAAGACCTCGACGGCATGGACCTGAGCCTTCTCAAGCCGGGCATCGACAACTACGACAAGTACATCGGCGAAGAATGCGGCGTGCGCGTCACGGTTCCCGGTCCGGATCATCTGGAAGTGGAAATCTTCACGGAATGGTACGATAAGTTCGCGGTTCTCGTGGACGAAGCCGAAGATGAAATCGAAGACGATCCCGCCGTGGCGCTCAAGAAGATGCAGGAAAATTACGCCAAGGAACAGGCGGAAGCCGAAGACTGAGCTTCCTTCGTTTCCAGTTTGGAAAATGCGCCGTCGGATGACGGCGCATTTTTTATGCGGAACGCGCGGAAATAGAAGAAGCCGCCCGGACGGGCGGCTTCTTCTCATTTGTATTTAAGCGTTACGCTTCGGGTTTATCACCGTCCGCGGGAACTTCGCCTTCCGGCTTGCTTCCGACATCGTCGGAAGGAGTCGCATCCGTGGCGGAAGCGCCCGGAATCGCATCGGCGTTCTGTTTCGCCTCCGCGGAATCCTGAGCGATATCCTCGGCACTCGGAAGCGCCGTCGCATCCTGAACGACATCGTCATCGCGCAGGTCGAACGCGTGCACGCCCTGGGAAGAGCGGCCCGTGACGCGGATACTGTCCGCCGGAATGCGGATGATCTGTCCGCCGCGGCTCGTGATGATGAGATCGTAATCGTCCGCGACGCATTCGACGAACACAGCGCAACCCGTCTTGTCCGTGATGTTCAGGTTACGGACGCCCTTGCCGCCGCGCCGCGTGATGCGGTACAGGCTGGGTTCAGTGCGCTTGCCGCTGCCTTTTTCCGTGATGGTAAGGACTTTCGTCCCCGGCTTAAGACGCAGGAGCGCAATCACTTCGTCGCCCTCGGCGAGATTGATGCCGCGCACGCCATGCGTGCCGCGTCCCATCGCGCGGAAGCAGCTGATCGGGAACGTGAGTGCCTGACCGTTCTTCGTCGCGAGCATCAGCAGACCCTTCTGGAGTTCGCCGGCCGGAGCCGCGGAATCGTCCGCATCGCTTTCTGCTTCAGCCTCATTCGTTTCCGGAGCGGCATCCGCAGTGACTTCCGCGGAATCTTCACCGCGGGCTTCGGCTTCCATCTGCTCTTCGGTGACGCCGACGAGTTTCACGGCGACGAGTTCATCGCCCTCATCAAGCGAAATGGCGTTCACGCCGGCCTTGCGCGGATTCGCGAACAGCGAAAGGTCCATCTTGTTGATGACGCCCTTCTTCGTTGCGAACACGAGGCAGTTGTAACCGCCGAACTTGCGGACAGGCACGATCGCGGAGACCTTTTCGCCTTCCGTGAGCCCGACGAAATTGATAATCGGGCGTCCCTTGCCGTTGCGCGCGCCTTCCGGCAGGTGGAACACCTTCGTCCAGTAAACGCGTCCCTTGTTGGTGAACACGAGCAGATAGCTGTGGGTGCTCGCCGTGAAGATGGACTGAATGTTGTCCTCTTCCTTGAGGCCCGCGCCGATGATGCCCTTGCCGCCGCGGTTCTGCGCCTTGAACGTATCGATGGGCAGACGGCGGATGTAGCCTTCACGGCTAAGCGTGATGACCTGTTCCTCTTCGGCGATGAGGTCTTCGGAGTCGAAATCGTCCACGGCGTCTTCGATCGCCGTGCGGCGGGCGTCGCCATACTTGTCGGCGATTTCATCGAGGCGCTGGAGCACGATCGCAATCTGGCGTTCGCGGTGAGCGAGGATGTCTTCCAGGTCCGTGACCGTCTTGAGAAGTTCCTGATATTCGTTCTCGATCTTTTCCGTATCGAGATGCGAAAGCTGACCGATCTGGAGCGTGACGACCGCCTGCGCCTGGATTTCGGAAAGCTGGAAGCGCTCCATCAACTGCGTCTTAGCCGCGTCCTTGTTGTCCGCGTTCTTGCAGATCTTAACGACTTCGTCGATGTTCTGCCGCGCGATGCGGAGTCCTTCGAGGATGTGCAGGCGCGCCTTCGCCTTCTTGAGTTCGAATTCCGTGCGGCGGCGGATGACGTCGATGCGGTGATCCACGTAGTAATGGATGAGGTCCTTGAGCGGGAGCACCATCGGCTGCGTGCGGTTCACGAGAGCGAGGTTGTAGATGCTGAACGTCGTCTGGAGCTGCGTGAACTTGAACAAATTATTCAGCACAACTTCAGGCATGGCGTCGCGGCGGATGTCTATCACGACGCGCATTCCGCGGCGGTCCGTTTCATCGCGGAGGTCGGTGATGCCGTCCACTTTCTTTTCACGCACGAGTTCCGCGATCTTCTGCAGGAGCTCGGACTTGTTCACCATGTAAGGAATTTCGGTGACGATCAGGCGGTTCTTGCCCTTCACGTCCGTTTCCGTCTCCACCTTGGCACGCACGCGGATGTGACCGTGGCCCGTGAGGTAAGCTTCGCGGATGCCGCTTCTGCCGCAGATGATGCCGCCGGTCGGGAAATCCGGACCGGAAACGTACTTGAGAAGTTCTTCGCCGGCGATGTCGTTGTTATCGCAGTAGGCGTGAATCGCGTTCGTGATTTCGCGGAGGTTATGCGGCGGCATGGACGTCGCCATACCCACGGCGATGCCCGAGGAGCCGTTCACGAGAAGGTTGGGGAATGCACTCGGAAGGACGAGAGGCTCCTTAAGGGATTCGTCGTAGTTCGGGCCGAAATCCACCGTTTCCTTGTCAAGGTCTTCAAGCATCATTTCGCCGAAGCGCGTCATGCGGGCTTCGGTGTAACGCATAGCGGCTGCGCCGTCACCGTCCACGGAGCCGAAGTTACCCTGGCCATCCACGAGCGGATAGCGGAGCGAGAAATTCTGCGCCATACGCACGAGGGTCTCGTACACGGCGGAATCTCCGTGCGGGTGATACTTACCGATGACGTCACCCACGATACGGGCGGACTTCTTGAATGGCTTGCCCGGGAACACGCCCAGGTCGTACATACCGAAGAGCACTCGGCGGTGCACAGGTTTGAAGCCATCGCGCACGTCGGGAAGGGCGCGCGCCACAATGACGCTCATCGAGTATTGCAGGTAAGAGCGCTGCATATCCTGCTCGATCAGCGAGTCATAATGCGTACCGGGAGTCAATTTCATGTCAGCCATCATTTGTCCTTGTTAATCGAAAAATTCTGTACAAACTCTTGCATTTCGGGAAGCGCGGAATGATCCGTAGAATCCAGTGTGAGCGGCGTGAGCGCGGCATAACCATGCAAAAGGCACCAGTCGTCCGTGCCCTCGGGCGGATCCGAGGGCTTGCGACCGTCGAGAAGCCACGCATCGCCGTTCTTATCATAATGGTCGGAGAACATTCCAAGCGCCATCGTCGCCGCACGGAGCCCGCGGAACGGTTCGCCGTTCCCCTCCGGGAAGTTCACGTTCCAGAACGTATGCGGACGCATCCGTTCATAGAGGCGGGCGCGTACAATCGAGCGCGCCGTTTCCAGCGCGTCATTCAAGTACATTTCACCGCCCACGCAGAGCGAGAAAGCGATGCTGCGCACGCCCCACAGGGCGCCTTCGCGCGCAGCGGCGACCGTGCCCGAATAAATCGAAGACACGCCGGCATTCTCCCCCACGTTGAGCCCCGTGAAGAGGACGTCGAACTGGACGTCTTTGTAAAACTCGCGGATGGCGAACTTGACCGTATCCGCGGGTGTGCCCGTGACCGCGTGAATGCGGAACGGAAAATCGCCTGCAACCGGGAAAACGGAAAGACCGCCCACGTGAGTGAACGCGTGCGAAACGCCGCTTTTTTCACAATCCGGAGCGACGACGAAAACGTTCCCTTCGGAAGAGAGGGCCCGAGCGAGCGCAAGCATATTTCCGCTCCCGACGCCATCGTCATTTGAAACCAGAATATTGGGTTTTCCGTATCCCTGCATTTGACTATAAAAGATAGAAAAATCTTACCGTTTTTCCTTGAAAATCGCAAGGAAAAAGCCATTCCGTGAGAGATTTCACAAGGCCTGTTTTACTACCTTTGGGGCACTATGAACAGCCCCAAGATGCAGACTCCTCCCCTCCCCAAGGGAACACGCGATTTTTACCCGGATGCGATGCGCATCCAGAACTACATTTTCGACACCTGGCGCAAGGCCGCCCTCCGCTTCGGCTACGAAGAATACGAAGGTCCGATGTTCGAGCATCTGGAACTGTACACCGGCAAATCCGGCGAAGAGATCGTCAACCAGCTCTACGATTTTATGGACAAGGGCGGGCGCCACATCGCGCTCCGCCCCGAAATGACGCCCACGCTCGCGCGCCTCGTCATCCAGAAAGGCACATCCATCAAAAAGCCGTTCAAATGGTTCAGCATCCCGCGCCTTTTCCGTTACGAACGCGCGCAGAAAGGCCGCCTCCGCGAGTTCTTCCAGCTCAACCTCGACATCATCGGCACGGAAAGCATCTACGCCGAAGCGGACCTCCTGGGAGCGATCGCAGCGATGCTCCGCGACTTCGGGCTCAAGGAAACGGACTTCGTGATCGGCATCTCAAGCCGCAAGCTCCTGAACGCCTACCTCGCGGAAATCCAGGCGCCGGACCCGGCTCAGGTGTACCCGGCACTCGACAAGCGCCTGAAGCTCAGCCCCGAAGATTTCGCCGCGGAACTCGCCAAGGCGGGACTCTCTCCCGACCAGACGAAAAAACTTGACGGATTCATGAATTCAAAAAGCATCGCCGAAGTGGAAGCGAAAGTTTCCGGCGACGCGGCAAAAGCCGCCCTCGATGAAATCAGGGAACTCTTCAGCACGCTCGAAGCCTCGGGCACGGCGCCCTGCGTTTCGCTCGACCTGAGCGTCGTCCGCGGGCTCGCCTATTACACGGGCATCGTATTCGAAGTATTCGACAAGGGCAAGTCCATGCGCGCGATCGCGGGCGGCGGGCGCTACGATAGTTTGTGCGAAAAGCTCGGCGGTTCAACCGTTCCGGGCGTCGGATTCGGCATGGGCGACGTCGTCCTCGCGGACCTTCTCCAGGAACGCGGGCTCCTCCCCGATCCGCGGCAATCGCAGGACATCTTCATCGCGACCTTCGGCGGAGATATGAAAAAGGTATTCCAGGTCGCGACGGAATTCCGCGGCAAGGGATTCTCCGTAACGCACCCGCTCGCGGCGGCGAAGCTCGGCAAGCAGATGGAACAGGCAAACAACCAGGGCGCGCGCGTCGTCGTTTATGTGGATGGCGAAAAAGCGGGCGCAGGCGAATTCGAATACAAGAACCTCGGCACTGGCGAACTCGGCAAGGGCACACCCGATGCCATCGCGGAAATCATCAGGGGAATCAACGCGAAAGCCTGATACTCTTTTCCGCGCATACAAAAAGGCCCGCATCGACGCGGGTCTTTCTCGTCAAACGGATTTCATTCCGCTTTCATCTTATCTGTACAAACGAAGGGGCAAGTTCCGCACAGGCCGGATTCTCCGGGGAAACGGCGGAATATTCGATATTTCCCGTTTCTGCGTCCACCCCGGTTATCAGGATCCGCCATACGGAGCCTCCCGGGCAAGAACCCAGCGCGATGTTCGAAGTTGCGCGCCAGGCCTCGTTTTCGCCGTCTTCGGAAGGATCGTAATAAGTGAAAGATTCCGTCCTTGCCGTTTTCCGGTCTATCCGTTCTCCGGGCGCTTTGTAGCCGACCGCTTCCCAGGATCCGATGTTTCCCTTTTCCGCGACATTCGCGTTCTGCAACTTCACATATTCCTCCGCCGCGGGGACAAGTTCCGCTGCCTGCGCCTTTGCGACGGTGCCCATCAGCTTCGGAACGGCGACCACGGCGCAGACGATGCACAGAAGTACCGCCGCGCTCCAGATGATGACCGCCCAGTGAAACAGATGCGCCGGCAGATAGCGGACACCGTCGCCGCTCCGGAACGTACCCCTGGAAATGCGCCAGAGGTCAACGAGGGCGAGGATACCGATGACGAGCGCCGGAATGACTAGCCAGCCAGCCAGAAGCAGGACAAGAAGATAGGTGAGTCCGCGCTTGGTGTTCCCGGCGTAGAACTGATGAATGCCGTAACCGCCGAGAAAGAAGCAGAGCCAGAACAGGACGGTGCTCTTCCTTTCCTTCACCGGAAGACAGACTCCCGGCATAGAAACAGATGCCCCGCACTTCGGGCAGAAATTCACATCGCTCTGTATTTCAGTTCCACAACGGGAGCAAAATGCCATAATGTCATTCTCCTGGAAAAATTGTAAAAGTTCAGCGCGTCACCGGTTGCGCATAAAGTCACGAACGGCGTCCTTGCAGCGCGTGTCCGAAGGAAGCACGGGCTGAAAATTCACCTTGCCGTCCTCGCCCACGCTTACGAAAATGTGCCATGCGGCCCCCGCCGGGCAATCTCCGAGTTTTCTTTTCAATTCCGCGCGGAAGCCCTCGCCCGAACCTTCGCTCAAATGATCCGAATAAGCGAAAAGTTCCGTCGCACTCTGAACATAACCGATGTCCTTCCACGAGGCAGCGGAATGGGCTTTCTGAATGTAGGCGGACTCGCTATCCGTATAATTTTGCGCAGCGCGGCCGAGTTCAGAGCCTCCACCGCCGCCGAAGATACGCGGGGAAAAAGCACCGCTTTCAAAAGTTCCGTGACAGGAATGAAGGAGCAGAAAAGCGCCCAGGGCAGTGCAGATCACCCACACGATAAAAAGCTTCGCGGGCTGATAACGGACGCCGTTTCCGCTCCGGAACGTTCCGTGCGAAATGCGCCAAAGGTCAATGACCACAAGGACTCCGATGACAACCACTGGAATGACTAAAAAGCCGCAAAGCGTGGACATCAGCAGATAAAATATGCCGCGGCGTGCATTTCCCGAATAGAACTGATGGACGCCCAGGAATCCGAAAAAGAAGCACAGCCAGAAAAGCGCCGTGCCTTTCTTCTCCGCAACCGGAAGAGCGGCAGGCGCCGGTTCAGCAGGGACAGCCAGAAGATTCATCATACCGCATTTCGGACAGAAACGCGCATCATCCGGAAATTCAAAGCCGCACTTTGTACAAAAAGCCATGAATCAAGTCCATTACTTTGAAAAAACGTTCGGATTCACTTCTTCCGGAAGAAGTTCCCCTGGTGATGAACGCCTATCATTCGGGGTGTTGCGGAAATTCGCGTGTTTCGGCGCATTCTGCTTCTTCGTTTCATCTTCGACTTCCTTCAGGTATTTTTCCCAGTCCTGAATGGAAGCGTCCAGTTCTTCGCGGGACTGGAGCATCAGGGTACGGAGCTGTTCCAGTTCCATCATCTGATCGCGTTTCATCTCCCAGAGTTCCGGTTCTTCCGGCATCCGTTCGATGTTGAAAAGCAGATTGAGGTATTTGTCCTCCGCTTCCATGTACGCTTTATAAGTGTCCTTATAAACGCCATCGCGGTCCTCGACCATCGTCTGCTGAGGCGACTTCGTGGAACTGCACGCTGCAAGAAAGACGGCGCACAGAGTGAAGATGACCCGGTGGGCGCGGATACTCATTTCTTAACCGTGTAAAGGCGTTCTAGCGTGATACGGCTCTGGAAAGTCGCGGTATCGCCCGTCGCCGGGTTCACCATCGTATGCGTGCCCTGCTTGACTTCGCGTTCCTGGCACGGAATGCCCGTGTTCGGGTCGAGCGCGACCCAGTAAGCGGTCTTGTACTCGCCCTTGAGCCCCTGGTAATATGCCTGGAATTTTTCCGTGCCGATGTGACTGTTGACGTGCTGTTCCCAGATGTAGTAAGGGAAGCTTTCCGCTTCGCTGAGGTACACCGTGTAGGCGAAGCACTTGCGGGAATCGATGTTGTTGAACGTTTCCGTCACCACGGAATCGATGTGGATGAGCGCGAAATTCAGGCGACCGCGGCTCCGGAGGAGTTCCGTGACGTTCGAACGGGAAGGCACGGGACCGGTCAGGATATGGTCCATCTCCCAGCGGTGCCGCTCCTGGCGTTCCAGGTGCTTATTGTAATCCGGGTTCTGAAGCTGCTTGCGCCAGCGCTCCGGCATAGGAATGCGGTTGAGGAGCGAATCATAGTCCTCGAAGCCGGAAAGCGCTATCACGCGCTGTCCGAGCCCCGTCGTGCGCACGTCGGGAAGGCGCCACTGCAAGTCCGCGGGCATTGAGTTCTTAAGGTATCCGCGGGACTTGTCAATCGCAAAAGAGCGTTTGACGTCGATGGTGTCCCCGCGCCCGGAATACGTCTCGTCGACGTAAGCGGCGTTCACCGTGCCGAGTTTTTCCTCGCCCTGCAGGTCCAGGGTCGAATAATAGCTTTCCGCATAGAGTTCTATGTTTACCGGTTTCGTGACTTTGTAATTGACTTCCACGTTGGAGCGGCAAGCGGCGAACGCAAACGGGATACAGACGACAGCGAGATACTTTTTAAGCATGGCCCCAAAATAGAAAAAGCCGCCTTCGGAGATACCGTAAGCGGCCTTTGAAAAGCCCGGAAAAAGAATTTATTATTGCGCGTCGCCCGGTTTAGGATCGCTGTTGCGGATAAGTTTCATTTCTTTCGCGGCGATGACTTTGCCGGACACGCTGAATTCTATCACGTAATCCCCGGGGTCCGTGGAACGGAGAAGTTCACCCGCCGTCATAAGGCCGCCGCGGAGCGAAACGCCCTGAATGGTGTAGGAGCCTTCCTTGTCCGAGACGCGCGCCGTGCGCGAAAGCACCGGAGCGGGATTTTTCTGCGTGAACGTTCCTTTGTAAACGTTCCATTCCAGTTCGCCGAAATCAAACGCCTTTCCATAGCGGAACTGGATGACGAGCGGATCGGAAATGCGGAAAACGCTTCCCGTATCCACGACGGCGGCATAATTCTTTATCCAGTCGCTCCCGCACACGATATGAGGTGTTTCCGCCTGACCGCATGCAGCCAGAAGAAAGGCGGCACAGGCGATAAGAGCCCATCCTCCAATATTCTTTTTCATCACGCAATCCTCCTTTATACGGAACAGAAATCAAAATCAAAATCAGAACCAGAAGCGCAAGCCCAGGCGCAGATAGCAATCGGGAATCTTATATTCGACATCGTCCCCGCTATCGACGAAATGCCATTCGGCGACGGGATTCAATTCAATATAAAGTTCCAGCGGCACATTCTGCGGGAACTCCCATTCCCAGCCGCCGACGAGGCCTATGCGGAGCGCAATGCCGTCATCCCACCAGCCGACGCCGCCCGCGGGGCCCCAGTAGAGTCCCATGCGTCCGGCATCCGCAGGAATGTTGATAAGATCGTAGTAATTCCAGTAATAACCGACATAAGCGCCGAGGGCGTTATCGTGGTTCGCGAAATAAAAATGCAGGTAAAAATCAAGCGCGGTCGTCGGATCCAGACGCATCTTGTAATCCAGACCGAAGTGCTCGCCGGGATTGCCGCCCTGAGCCCAGCCGCCTACGGCATTGGACTTGTCGGCGGAACCCGCTGCAAAGCTCAGTGAAAAGACGCACGCGGCTATCAAAAATACTTTCTTGAACATAAGGCCTCTGCTTAAATCGTTCTAAGACAAAAATAAATCTATAAAATACTTTGAAATAAAGAGCCCGGGAGCAACGCTAACTTTCAGAAAACATCCATTAGTAAATCAGATTTTACAGGCAAACGTCAGCCTTTGCAAAGTTCCAGAAACATTTCGAAATGCGGCGTCTGCGGGTAGAATCCGAAGCCGTGCGCGTCCCGGATATTGTAACCCGCTTTTTTGAAGAAGGCGAAGTCACGCGCAAGCGTCACCGGGTCGCAGGAAACATACAGGATTTTCGGGATGTCCGTTTTGCAGAGCACGGCGAGAGCTCCGGGAGGGATGCCCGTGCGCGGCGGGTCCACGATCAGGACGTCCGCGGAACGGGCGTCATGTTCCGCAAGCCAGATTTCCGCAGGAGCGCCCACGCTTTCCGCCTTGGGGGACAGATTCCTGCGGGCGTGCCGGAGACAGCCCTCGTCGCGTTCCACGGTGATGACGCGCTCAAAATGATCTTCGAGGAACGCGGCGAAGAACCCGACTCCACTGAAAAGGTCGATGAGGAGTTTTCCCTCGCCGGCCGCGGCGCGCACCGTTCTTACGAGTTCGGGCAAAAGGCCGAGATTCGACTGGAAGAACACGGACGCGTCCATGGAGAGCGTCTTTCCTTCGAGACGGACTTCATTCCCCGCTTTCTCGCGGAACTCGGACGCGCTCATCCCTTTATAATAAAAGGAAACACGCCCTTCGCCGTTATCGAAAGCGGAAAGTTCCTGAACGTGTGGAAATTTTTCCGCACCATCGGCGAGGACCTCCGCAAGGCCAGCGCTGAGCACGGGGCACGCGTCCACGGGCGTCACGGAATGGCTGCCCTCACCGCGGAAACCCCAGGCGTTTCCGCTCCGCACGAACCGGGCGCGGCTGCGGTAGCCGAACGGCTCCCCGAAATGCGTTTTGAAGGACTCCGGAAGTTCCTCTTTCGCGAAGCGGCGGAACAGCTCGCGGGCGACTTCGCGCGCCGACTGTTCCTGGAACTTCAGGGACGCGTGCTGCAGGGAACAGCCGCCGCAGCGCCCGTAGAACGGGCACTGCGGACGAACGCGTTCCGCGTTCGGCGCGCTGATTTCAACGGCGGCGCCTTCCGCGAAGTCCTTCTTCTCTTTAAGAATCCGCACCCGGGCGGTCTCTCCGGTGAGCGCCCCGGCAACAAAGCATACGCGTCCGTCCGGAAGCCTCGCCAAGGCGCGCCCGCCCTGGGCCATTTTCAGCATCGTGAGATCAAGTTCTTTCATTCCGCAAGGTCTTTCTTACAAAGGAAACAGCGGACGCAGGCATCGCCGTCAAAAATGATTTCCGGGGACGCTTCCCTGCAATGCGGAAAAGCGGAGGGGCACCGCGGCGCAAAGGAGCAGCCAGCATAGCTGTCCGGAACCGGCGAAAGGTCGCCGCCGAGGATTTTCGGGGGAGCGGACCTGTCGAGCGTGGGCACGCTTTCGATGAGCGCCTTCGTGTAAGGATGTTTAGGGCTTTGGAGCACATCCTTCGCAAGGCCATACTCCATGAGTTCCCCTAGATACATCACCAAAACGTTGTCTGCAAAAGCGCGGACGACCTGAATATCGTGCGAAATGAAAATCAGGGATATTCCGAGCATGCGGCGGAGTTCGTCCAGAAGCTGCAACACCTGAGCCTGCACGGAGACATCAAGCGCGCTCGTCACCTCGTCGCACACGAGTACGCGGGGTTCCAGCATAAGCGCGCGGGCTATCCCTATGCGCTGGCGCTGTCCGCCGGAAAATTCGTGCGGAAAGCGCTGTAGGGAATTTTCGGCGAGCCCGACCCGGGCGAGGACATTCCTTGCGCGTGCTTCCACGTCTTTGCGCGGTACTCTGCGTGCGAGGAGCGGATAGCTCAGAATTTCGGAAACGGTCTGCCGCGGATTCAGGCTCGAAAAAGGATCCTGAAAGATCATCTGCATCTTTCCGCGGACTTTTTCCCAGTCCTTGGAAGAATTCGTACAAATTTTTTCTCCGAAAAGTTCATAGTCGCCGCCATGCCACGGAGCAAGCCCGACAAGCGCCTGGGCGAGAGTCGATTTGCCACAGCCCGACTCCCCCACGACCGCGAGGATTTTCCCTTCGCCGAGCGAAAAAGACAAAGAACGCACCGCTTTCACATAACGGCGCACACGAGAAAGCACGCCGCCGCGAAGCGGGTACCACACGGAAAGATCCGTGACGCGCAAAACCGTATCAGGCATTCGCTTCCTTGTCGAGCGACGAGAGCGATTCCTGGACCTTTTTCTCCGTTTCCGTAAGGATCCGCTTGCATTCGCGGAGAAGGTCCGTCGCTTCCTGAACCTGGGAAGCGAGTTCATCGACTCCCATGTCCGATTCATCGATACGCGTGAGGATTTCCTCGAGCCGCGTCATCGCCGTCTTATACTGTTGATTAGCTTCACTCATATAGTGAAAATATAGTCAGTTTGGCCGTCCGCAATCCTTTTAATTTACGGATTAGTTACATTACGATTATGAAATTTTTGAAACGGCTTCCGCTTTTCTGCGCTCTCGCCGCCGGCATATTCACCGCCGGGTGCCTGGAAGTGCCCGGAACGCCTGACGTTTCGGAAAGCGCCCCGCGGATTTCCGTCCTCCTTTTCCAGAGCGGACATTCGGATTCCACGCAGCTGCAGGCGACGCCCCTCAAGGAATTCACGCTCAGCGCAGAAGTTTCCCCGGATTCCGTAGAAAGCGCCCTGCATTACCGCTGGTCGCGCGGAACGGCGGTGATCGCGGATTCGCAGGAGATAGTCATTGCGGACACGGCGCGGATTCCGGACAAACTCACCGTGGCGGATGACGAAGGAAATTCCATTCAGGTTTCTTTCCGGGTTCTTCTGAACACGCCTCCCCAGATGGATTCCCCGGCGACGCCCGCGGCAGGGGACACGCTCTACGGTAATTCGCGCACGGCATTCACGTTCGCATGGGGCGCGAGCGACGCCGATGCGCGCGATACGCTTCTCTATACCCTCACGATCGACTCCACGGACTATTCCGCAGGAGCGCTCACTCAAGTGCAGCAATCAGGCATTGCGCCGGGAAATCATAAATTCCGGGTGCGCGTGGAAGATTCCTTCGGCGACGCGGATACGCTCGCCTGGCACAAATTCATTGTCATCGACACTTCATCGGCGGCCGAATGAAAAAACACATTCCGATGCTTTGCCTGATTTTCCTTTTATTCTGCGCCTTCCTGAACACGGCCTGCGACGGCCTTGACGACAACGGGCGTTTCGATACGTCCGACGCAGACACGGTAAGCGTGCAGGTGTATCTTACACACTCGTTCGATTCAACGGGAACCCGAGTCAAGGCGGACACGCTCCTTCCTACGGACAGTGTAATTCTCATCGCCGTCATCAGTCCGGGCAAATCCATAAGGATGCAGGATTATTTCTGGCAAATGGACTCCAGGACCATCGGCTACGACTTCAGTTTCAAGACGAGCATCCGGGAAGCGGGACATCACACGCTCCGCTTCGTCATCATCGACCGTTTCGGCGATACGCTCTCCGACACGCTCAGCGTCTGGGTTTCAAGGCCGCCCGTGCTGAACGATAACGAATTCATCCCTGGAGACCGTTCGCAAGGCATAG
This sequence comes from Fibrobacteraceae bacterium, assembly GCA_041667365.1. Lineage (GTDB taxonomy): Bacteria > Fibrobacterota > Fibrobacteria > Fibrobacterales > Fibrobacteraceae > JBAYFD01. The sequence continues at coordinate 16,923 of JBAYFD010000004.1, forward strand.
ACGTTTCCTCCGGCGTTTCTTTCGCCTGGGCCGCGTCCGACTCCGACGCAGGAGCGCGGCTATCCTACCGCTTCCGGCTGGAAGACGCGGACAGCGTTTACGCGGACACCCTTCTCGACGCGCCTTATTTTCATTACAGCGGACGGCTGCCGGGGCTCCGGAAAATGAACTGGAAAGTCACCGCCGCCGATGAATTCGGCTTCTATGCGAAAGACACGCTCCGCGCGGTTTTTTACACAGCGGGCATAGGCCCGGAAGGCGCGATCTTCGCACAAGTATCTTCGGGTCCGGATTCCGTGCGCACGGAGCTCCGCGCGAAGCTCCTCAACGAAAGCGGAAAATCAATTTCCGTAGACGAAGCATTCGGAACCACCGGAGAATTCCGCGCGGCTCCGCTCTCCGCAGGGAAATACAAGCTGTATTTCTACAATCGGCTCTACCCCGATTATCAGCGGGATACTTTATCCGTAACCCTCGCCGCAGGGGAATCCCTCGACCTCGGCGCAATCGCGCTTCCCGACACGATAAAGCCCGTCATCTCCGCGGCGGGCACATCCGGCGACTCCCTCGCCAAGGCGGACACGCTGAGATTCATCATCAGGGACGGCGGAGGAACGATCGGAAGCGGACTCTGCCGTATCTATCTTGACGGCAGTCTTTACACCGCCTGGGCGCTCAAAGGGGACACGCTCCGCGTCGCTATCCCCGCGGCGCTGTCCATCGGATGGCAGCCGTTGCGCATCCAGGTCTACGATAACGTGCAGAATTTTGCAAAGCGCACCTTTTATATCGAGCCCGATTCTCCGTTCATCAGCACGCTTCCGGACACGCTCGCCGCGACATCCGACAGCGCCATCGGCATTCCCGTCACCAATATATATGCAGGCCTCACGCCCGGGCGTTTTTACTGGGACATCGATAGCGACGGTTCCTGGGACATGGAAGCCGCCGCGGGAGGCATGGAATACGCCACCCGGAAATTCGCCCTGTCCTTATTTAAATCCGCGCGGACGAAAGTGACGGTCGCAATCGGCTACACAAACGGAATGATCGCTAAAAAATCGTTCACGCTCACCATAAACCATACCCCTGTCACCCTGGCGACCGGCTGCGTCTCTCCGTGCGGCGACACGATAAGTTCCACGACATACAAATTCATCTGGCACCTCGCGACGGATGCGGACGCCGATTCCGTTCGTTACAAAGTATTATACCATGTCGGCGCGGGCCTTACATTTCCGGACAGCGAATGGGTCTATGCGGCAAGCGCGGGCAGAGACACAACCGTGACCGTCTCCGGTCTTCCGTCCGGTTCCCTGCGCTGGTGGGTGCAAGCCATCGATGACCGCGGCGGCGTTTCCGCCATCTGGAATCCGCCGGTTCTCATTTACGTACCGGGGGCGAAATGATAGACCTGATACGCATCCTATTTTCTTTCTTCCTAATCTCCGCGCTCAGCTCCTGCGGCGATGACTACCATGCTGACATAGATACCGGGAAAAAACTGACGCAGACGCTTTACGTCATTCCCGACGCCGCCACGGAAATCCGCGGCGAGGACACCCTGATCGCAAGCGAAGGCGAAACGCTCCGCTTCATCGCGCTGCTCTCCATCGGCGGAGCGACACTCAGCGAAGAGGACGAAGACAGCTACGTCATGAGCGTCACCTGGACTATCGACGGAGAGGATTACCTGAGCACCTCTCTAGTCCGCACTTTTTCGGAAGCCGGCGCACATAAAGTATTCCTGCGCACAGTCGATTTTCTGCAGGACACACTGCAGGATTCCCTCACCCTCCTCATCAGCGCGCCAGTTTCCATCACCGCGACAACCCCGCCTGACGGATACAATCAGTTATCCGCATTTGATACGGCCGGGACGAAGCTTTCTTGGAACATCAAGGGACTGGATTCCTGGGAGACGCCCGTCTGCATCCTATATCTCTCGCATAACAGGGATTCCCTGTGGATAACCGGACCGGATACGATTCCCTGCACGGAAGCTTATACGCTCCGCGGACCTTTCACGGACCGGGATCCCTCCGTATTCAGCGACTCCTCCATCGTCTTTTACTGGGGGGTCAAAGTCCGCACGGGAACGGCACTGAGTAAGAACGAGAGGGATTCCACGGGAATTCAGACTTTCCGCACCCGGCTCGCAGGCACGGACAAAGCACGCATTGACGTTCCCGTAACACTCTACCTGGACAAGAATCCGGAAAATCCGGAAACGCACGTTCTCCTGCTTTCCGCGGCCGGAGACACCATCGCGGAACAGCTCGCGACGGAAACCCCATACACGTTCTCGTTTACAGGCGTAACCCCGCAGACAAGTCTCCGGATAATCGTTTCGGAAGCACGCCTCGCGGAATACAGGCCGGAGACGACGACGGTAAGCATCGCAAGAGCCACATACAATACCGAAGACCGCATCTACCTCCGCGACAACACCGCTCCGCAGCGCTTCCCGGCGGCGACGGCATTCGCAAGCGGAGATTCCATCCGCTTCTATTACCTCGACGACGGCTCCGGAATAAACCCGTCCAAGACTCTGCTTACGGAAAACGGCGACACGCTTGACTACAGCGCACAAGGCGCGGAAGTCACCTTCAGAAATATCTGCTCCGCGGAATGCGGGTTCCGCTTCGATGTCATGGACTACGCAGGGAACTCCGCCGCCGCGGTGCATTGGAAAATAAAGGCAGACGGGGATTCCATCCGCGTCACCGGTCCCTTCGACGACGGAGGCGACAAATGATAAGGATCTTCGCCACGCTCGTCCTCCTCGTCAGTTCCCTCTGCGCAGCGGAGGACTCCTCACGGACGCTCACCGTGTCCACCTGGCCTTCTCACGCCGACCTCTACCTCGGAGGGCGCCCGTCTTCATTCACGGAAGGCGCGGATTTCGAAACACCGGCAAGAATCGAAGTTCCGGCGGATTCATCCACGTTGCGCATCACGCTCTTCAAGCCGGACTACACCGACACGACTCTCGACATTCATCTTAAGAATCAAGGCGACAACTACATCACACTCATGCTCCAGCCCGAAACGGATCTTATGGAACTCGATAAACAGCAGAGCATCCTGAACAAGCGCGCGAGATTTTCCGCAGGCAAAAAATTTCTCATCGGAAGCGCAGTCCCGTTCATGGTCTCCGGGATTCTCGCATTCTTCGCCGACAGGGAATTCAACGAAGCAGAAAACTACGGGGACCGCATACAGAACAGCGCCATCCGCAGCGGCGATAATTTTGACAAACTTGTAGACAGAGAGGCCTCTCACAGAAAAAGCGGCAAGGACCTCCGGAAATATGCCGCAGTTTCCCTCGGCGCGGGAGCGCTGCTGCTCGTCACCGGCGTGGTCCTTTCTTTCTGAGGAAATTATGCAGAAGATCTTTCCCATTTTTCTTTTCCTCGCCATCGGCGCCTTCGCGCAGGCGCAGGCGCAGCCGGAACACGGCATTCCCGTGCGCGTGAAGCTGCTCTCCGGGGCGGAGCAGGACGCTGAACTTCTGAGAGTGGCGCGGGACACCGTTTTCCTCGGCGGCTCCATCGATGGAAAATTCACGGTCGTGCGTCTACATAAGAACGCCTTCGCCTGGATCGGGGACTCCTCGGGAGCGCACCTGAACCTGGACTCCCTGCAACAGGCCGGGATGGCGACGGCTCCGGCGGACACGGCGGCGGCAGAGCAGCATCCGGAATGGAAAGGGAAAGTCCTCATTTTCCCGACGGAATACAGGGCGATAGATTCAGCGCTCGCAAGCCGGGTCTCCGATATCACGAAGCAGATGTTCCTGGATAAAGGGAAGCATACAGTTCCGCTTTCCCGCGCCGACTATGCAAGCTGCAAAACGACGGACTGCGTATTCGCAGAGGTAAGGAAGAACGGAGCATCCGCGGTCATCCTGGAGTCCATCCGCCCGGCGAAATCGCAGGACAGCATCGTCCTCGGAATGAGTTTCTGCGACTTCGCGGCGGGAAACTGCGGCACCGATTCAGCGGTGCTATCTTCCCGCAGCGCCACCGAAGAACTGCTGAAAGGCAACCGTTTCATTAATTTATTCGCAAAGGCGACCGGAGATTCCTCCGCGCAGGCTGGCGGAAGCGCACCGGACGCGAAGCAGCGCAGAAAAAATATCAGCTACATCGCCGTCGAAACGGACCCCGAAGAAGCGACCCTCGCGCGCAAAGGCGGAGACGCATTGTGCCACACGCCCTGCACGATAGCGGTCAGGGACACGGAGCGCATCGCACTTGAAACCTACTGGAGCGTGGACAGACACCTGTGGGCAGCCAAGGCGTCCGTCCTGCCCATTCCCGGAGACACGGCGAAAATCAGCCTGCGCCTCAGCCGCGTGAACCCGGAAGTCGAGATCAGGACCAATCCGTCCGGAGCCGACATTTTCACGGATGCATCCATAGGCGTGAACAGCAGGAGCATCGGAAAAACGCCCAAAGTCTACGCGACGGCCGAGCCCGGCCCGACGACGCTGCACTTGTGGAAAGAAGGTTTCCGCGACACCCTCGTCACCTTCCACGTCAACGCTATCGGCAACACCACGGAAGAAATCAATCTGAGCGCGCTCACCGACCCGCAGGCCATTGATGCGCAGAAGACGCTGCTCCGGACACGCAAGAAGCGCTTTCTGGGATTCACCCTGATGGGGACCTCCATCGCGCCCGTCGTCGCTGGCGGCATTCTGCTGCATCTGGCGGGCAAGGACTACTCCAAGGCGCGCGATATCCGCGACGAGCTTGAGCTCCCCAGTTCCGCGCAAGGAGCGAAATACCAGGAGAAAGTCAAGGACAACCGGCACTACGCCGACCGCGGGGACAAGGAAGCCGTCGCCGGCGGAATTTGCTTCGGCGCGGCGGCAGCCCTCGTCGCCATCGGCTGGGCCATCGCTTTTTAAGGCTTTGCCCCCATATTTTTCAAGTGCAACAAGACGTTTTCCCCTATAAGAAATTAAATTATCGCCGATGCGCAATATTGTATTCCTACTCCTCCTTCTCGCACTGACCGCGTTCGGCGCCGACTTTGAAAGATCCAATTGGCACACTCAACTGTACCTTCAGGTAGAGCCCTACACGCCTATCAAGTTCGACGGCAAAGGACAGTACCTGAACGACCCGGTCAAAGAGACCGTCAACACGGTCCCGCTTTCCCTAGGCTACATCTTCAACCCGCTTTTCACGCCTCTATTCAAGGCGGACATCCCCATCACATTCTGGCTCGGCGGTGAAATCGGCGAATTCCAGTTCGGCGACATTTCCTCCAACGA
>JBAYFD010000005.1:0-22171 GCA_041667365.1 Fibrobacteraceae bacterium
CAGCAATAGCCCGCGATGCACCCCGCCTCTTCGCATACAAAGTACGGACCCGCCGCGGAAATTTTCCGGATGCGTTGCCGCATTTCTTCGACGGACGGGATTTCCGTTTCAAAAGTGACGGTGGTTCCCTTGACATACCTGGCGTAGATGTCGTGAATCGCTTCCGCGTCGCTTGGCTTTACTTGACGGATCATGATGAACCTCTGGAGAAGAAACTAGATAAATCCGGTTCCCGTTTTAGAGCCTCATGAATGGACAATGACGCCGAGGAAGCGCGGGACTTCCTAAAATCGTCAATCCTTTGTCTTTTTGATTGAAAATATGTAGCCGCGGGCAACAGGCGTTTTAAATCCTCTTGCCAGCCTGCAAATTTTTTCTATTTTAATTCATACAAAAATTATTTTAATTGTAAGAAATAAGAATAAGAGGCTTCGAAATGCGTACCTTGTTATCGACGATGTCCATAGCTACGTTCCGGTCGGTACGCTCACGGAGTGGATTTTGGAAGAGAACGTTCTTTATCGGCACAAATAACTGAAGAGGTAAAATGACTTTACAGCAACTGCGCTACGCGATAGGTATAGCGGAAACGGGTTCCTTGAATAAGGCCGCGGAAAAGCTTTACATTTCCCAGCCTTCGCTCACGGCCTCTATACATGAGCTTGAGGACGAACTCAACATACTCATTTTCAACCGCACGAGTCGCGGCGTTTCCCTTACGAATGACGGCGAGGAATTCATTTCCTATGCCAGGGATTTGTATCACAATTACGAGTCGCTCCTCGGCAAGTATGGAAAAACCGGAGCGCGCAAAAAACGGTTCGCCGTTTCCACGCAGCATTATTCCTTTGTCGTTAAAAGTTTTGTGGAAACAGTGAAAAAATTTGGCACTGACGAATATGAGTTTGCCGTTCGTGAAACCCGCACAAAAGAGGTTATAGAGGACGCGAGCACGCTGAAAAGCGAGATAGGGGTTCTTTACCTGAGCGAATTCAACCGCAAGGTGATACTGAATCTGCTGAAGGCACGCGACTTGGAATTTCATAAGATCATAGATTGCAGGGCCTATGTGTATTTATGGAAGAATCACCCGCTCGCCGGAAAAAGATCCGTTACCTTCGATGAACTTGCGGACTATCCATGTCTTTCGTTCGAGCAAGGCGACAACAGTTCGTGCTATTTTGCCGAAGAGATTCTGAGCGAGAACGAATATCACAGGACCATAAAGGCCAACGACCGCGCGACCATGCTGAATCTGATGGTGGGGCTCGGCGGCTACACGCTCTGCTCCGGGATTATATGTGAAGAGCTGAACGGGAGCGATTATACTGCGGTGCCTTTTAAGGATACGGACAGCGGAATAAACCGCGTGATGGAAATCGGTTATGTCACGCGCAGGAATCTGCTTCTGAGCGACATAGGCGAACGCTTTGTGGAGGAGATGAAAAACTATCTGGCTGGCACCCCGGCCCGTCAGGCGAAAATCCGTTCGTGACGCAGAAATTCCGCGGACTCCGCTATGATCGAAGCGGCTTCCGAAATGTCCTCGTTTCTCGTTGTGAGGTCGAAGGATATCCGGATGGAATTTCTCGCTTCTTCCGCGCTTTTTCCCATGGCGAGGAGGACGTGCGAAGGGGAGTCCGCCCCCGTGTTGCAGGCGGAGCCCTTTGAAACAAGAATGCCTCTGTTTTCAAGCATGATGCGCAGGCTTTCGCCATTCACCGGACTTTTTCCGCCTATTCTGAAATTCAGGTTCCCTGGAATTCTTTCTTCAAGGCTTCCGTTGAATTCGAGCCCCTCTATCTGATAAAGCGAACGCACAAATTTGTTCTGCATCTTTCGCAGTTCCTCTCCTTTTTCGGCATACGCTCTAGCACAATCCTCTAAAGCGGATGTGAGCCCGGCGATGCCCGGTAAATTTTCCGTTCCCGCTCTGCGGCCAGATTCCTGAGGACCGCCGTGCACGAGGCTTCCCGACGATGATCCTGATTTCACATAAAGTAGACCAGATCCTTTCGGCCCGTGAAACTTATGCGCCGAAAGGGAAAGAAAATCCACGCCAAGTTTTTTTACATCAATTGCCAGGTGCCCGATGCCTTGTGTCGCATCAGTGTGAAGAAGCACTCCGCGTTCACGGCAGATTTCGGCCGCTTCTTCCACGGGCTCGATTGTGCCTATTTCGTTATTCACGAGCATTATGCTCACGAGAGCCGTGTCGTTCCGGATGCTCTTTTTTAGGTCGGAAAGGGAAATTCGACCGGATGAATCCACCGGCAGATATGTTGTCTCAATCCCGAATGTTCCCAGATATTCTGCGGTTTTGAGCACCGACTCGTGCTCTATCGCCGTAGTCACGAAATGTTTTTTGCTTCTGAAAATTTTTGCGAAAACGCCCTTTATCGCGGTATTGTTCGATTCGGATGCGCCGCTCGTGAAGATTATTTCCGATGCCTGCGCGTTCAGGATTCCGGCGACCCTTGATCTGAATTCCCGGAGGGCCCGCGCTACTTTTCCCGCGTCACTATATGCCGCCGACGCGTTGTAGAAGGCGTCTTTGAAAAAGGGGAGCATCGCGCCGAAAGCTTTTTCCGAGAGCGGCGTCGTTGCCGCGGTGTCAAGGTATATTTTTTTCATTTTTCGTGGATCTCCGATTTATACGATCTATCTTGAACTCTTGCGAGCGAGGCGGGCTGAGCGCGAACGCCTTTATGTCCGGGTTCGCGTTCTGGACTTTGTCCTTGCGTGCCTTTTTGACCGGCTAGTCTTCTTCGGATGGCCGGAACTCTCCAGCCGGGAGTCTTGGTCATCCTTCGGACGAAACGATATTTTTCAGGGCCGGCGAAGTCGATGGCCTCCCTCTCGTCGGACGTCTTCTGCTTCTTGACGTGCGAAAGGAAGACCATCGGAAGTACGCACAGCGCGGCGATTCTGCTTACGTTCCCGCCCCGTTCTGTTATTTCTTTTTTTCTATCCTGTTCGCCGAAAGATCGCCGACGGATTGCACCGCCTGCACCAGCAGAATGAGGAGGATCACGGTAACAATCATAACTGCGGTCTCGTAACGGTAGTAACCGTAATTGATCGCGAGAAAACCGATGCCCCCGCCGCCTACGACCCCGGCCATCGCCGAATAGCCGATGAGGCTGATGACGGTTACCGTAAAGCCCCGCACCAGACCCGGCAGCGCTTCAGGAAGAAGCACTTGACGGATGATGAGTCCTGTGGATGCCCCCATGGCAAGCGAAGCCTCCAGAAGGCCGGTATTTACTTCACAAAGCGAAGTTTCCACCAGACGCGCGTAAAAGGCGATGCTCGCAATCGCGAGAGGAACCGTTGCCGCGACAGGCCCAGTGGAACGGCCCGTTACCACGAGAGACAGCGGAATCACCAGAATCAGCAGAATCACAAATGGGAGCGAACGCACGAAGTTGATGAGTAGCCCTCCGATGATATGCAGAGCTCTGTTTTCCAGAAGCATCCCGCGGCGGGTAAGGAATAAAAGGAACCCGAGAGGCAAGCCGAGCACAAGGGCAAGGGCGAGGCTGATGCCGAGCATGATCCCGGTTTCCACCGTTGCCGTCCACAAGTCGGGCAGAAATTCAACAAGAGAAATACTATCCATGACGGATCACCTCCACTTTTGCCACTATGCCATGCAGGAATTCCAGAGCATTATCGATTTGCAGCGCGGCCCCTTCCAGACCCACAATGAGGATTCCTATAGGTTTGTCGTGTATGTATTCAATATGACCATGTAGAATATTGATCTTCACCCAATGAAGACGCAATGTCTCGGAAAGCACGCTTTCCTCGGCACTGTTCCCGAGATATTCCAGACGGACAAGTGCGCCATGTACTTTGTCTGCAATGCGCGGGGGCAAGGTCAGGTTGAGCGATTTTGTCACAAGCTCCCGGGTCAGCGGATGCTTTGGATGCGCGAACAGCTCATATACCTCGTTTTCTTCAACGATCTCTCCCGCCTGCATCACCGCCACACGATGGCAGATCTTTTTTACGACCTGCATTTCATGGGTAATAAGCAGGATGGTCACGCCCAGACGCTCATTGATATCGGCAAGCAGATGCAGAATGGATTCCGTCGTTTCGAGATCCAAGGCGGAAGTCGGTTCATCGCCCAGGATGATGTCCGGATTGTTGGCGAGGGCGCGGGCAATGCCCACGCGTTGCTTCTGCCCTCCGGAAAGTTCCCCGGGATAGGAAAATTCCTTATCGCTCAACTCTACCAGTTCCAGCAATTCCGGCACTCTTTTTCTGATCTCATTTTCCGGGGTTCCGCTCGCCCTCAGAGGCAGGGCGATATTATCATGCACCGTTTTGGAGCCCACGAGATTGAAATGCTGAAAGATCATTCCGATCTTCTGACGGGATTTCCGGAGCGCGGTCCCTTTCAGAGCGGAAATTTTTTCTCCGCGTACAAAAATTTCTCCCGCTTCTGGTTTTTCCAGCAAGTTCACGGTACGGATGAGAGTACTTTTGCCGGCCCCGCTTGAGCCGATGATTCCGAAAATTTCGCCGCGCTTCACATGAAGCGAGACATTTTTCACCGCATGGACGACTTTTCCATGACCTCGGAATGTAACGCTGATATTCTGTAATTTTAACATGCACAATTCTCCGCAATAAACATCTTTTCCGATCATCGCTTCCGACGCACGGATTCAGCAGGCGAGGGCCCTTTACGGCCCCCGCCGCTCCCGCTCCATGCTGACGCATAGATTCATTTCACATTCCACTTTGCCTTGTACCAGTCCGGTTTCTGGAAGCTGTAGAAAATATTTTTGTGATCTTCCACGGCATCCCGGAACGCTTTGGACTGCACCACTTCCACGATGTCCTTTGCCCACGATGCATTCAGATTCTCCGTGCGGACGGCAATGATGTTTTTGGTATCCTCCGTGAGTTCCTCGAGAATCAGGGCCTCGCTGAGTTTGAGCCCGGCGGAAATCGCATAGTTCCCCGGTACCACGGCAATGGCTGAGCTCTGCAAAGTACGCGGCAGCTGGGCTGCTTCGGTCGGAATGAACTTCAGCCCCCTGGGATTGGACGCTATATCGTGAAGCGTGGCTTTGGTCTGATCCACTTCCGTTTTCAGGGTAATGAGGCCCGCCTTGTTGAGGAAGCGTAGAGAACGGGCAAGGTTCGTAGGGTCGAGGGCGAGAGTCACCTCATCTCCTTTCTTCAGTTGATTCAGGGACTTGATCTTTGAAGAATAAAGGCCGAGACCCGCCGTGGGAACCTTGATGAGCTCCGACAACTGCAGATTATGATCGGCGGAAAACTTCCGCAGATAAAGGACGTGCTGGAACAGATTGGCATCCGTTTCCTTGTTGTTCAGGGCGAGATCAGGTTGCACCCAGTCCTGGAAGGTGACGTATTCCACCTTATAGCCTTTCTTCTCAAGACTGGGCTGAATGCCCTTCTTGATAAGATCGCCGTAGGGTCCCGGAGCGATGCCGAAACGGATGACTTTCGTCTCTCCGGCGCTGGAAACGGCGGCGAGGAAAAGCAGAAGCGCAAGAAGCGCGAAAATTTTATTTTGAATATTCATGTTGTTTCTCCTGGACTCTCTCGGGAGAGTCCTGAAAATGTTGTGTTTTCATGGCCCGCATAATTTTCAGAAGTTGTATGCAAGGCTCAACTGATAACGGTTCAAGTCGGCTTCCTTGACGGTATTGCTCCCGGCAAGGAGATAATCCGTCTGGATATGGAAGTATTCTAAGCCCACCTTGAAAGCCGGGGTGATGTTGTATGCCGCATTGATGAAGCTGGAGACGTTCTGTTCCCGGCCGCCGGTTTCCCTGATGGTGGAATGGCGGACCTTATCGATACCCGCGCCCGCATTCACTGTCACGGACGATGACGGGTTCAGACGGAAAGCGCCCCACCCGCCGAAGCCCTTCACGTCCTTGATGTCATCCGGATTGGCAGTCTTCGTGAATCCCTGACCGATATTGCCGAAATAAGCATCCAGGTTCGCGCCGAGAAAGCCCTCGCCAACGAAGGAAAGAAAGCCCAGGATTGGAAGTTCAAGATCTCCGTTCAGAGACCAGGTGGGAAGATTCTTCGTATCTCCTGTGGAATCCAGGTCTATTTCCTCCGTTCCGTAATGCCCGGAAATACCGAAATTCACTTTCTGTTTTTCCACCCAGAGCGGAAGCGAAACGCCGACGCGTCCCTGAAACGTGGGAACGTCCGCATCGCTGCCGGTTTCCGAGGCCGAATTCGTAACGTAGGGCTGCGTGACGCCCACGGAACGGACCACGGCGGCGGCGATATTCAGGGAGCCTCCCCCGACGGGAATGACCTCGGACAGGCGGAGTTGCGCACGGCGGCTCCCGGGATTTCCGGAATTCTGGAGCGCTCCGGCGTTTAGGACGGGTGCCGAAAGCGGAGAAATCACATCGGAGGTCTGCCCGCCGAGAATGGTGAATCCCACGCCCGGGAACGTCACCTGGCCATATCCGTGGCGGAGACGCGGCACGGGGTTGACTTCGGTCCCGCCGCCGTAAAAGTCCACTTCAATCTTACCGGACACGGCGATGGAAGGGGAAACGTTAGGACCGCTCAAATTAACGCCGATCCGGGTGAGATCCGGAGTCAGATACCATCCGCCGTCATTCTTATTGAGCAGATCGCTGCTGGATACATAGTTGGAAAGATTCCCGTTGTTGCTCTTGGAATCTTCATAGGCCGCATCCAGGGAAGCGAAGCCGTAGACGGCGACTTTGACGCCCGCCGCGTTTACGACGGGAGTTCCTTCTGTCTCGGCCATAGCGAGCGCTGCTGCGATGGAAAGGAATGTCGCCGTTTTTCTGTAGATATTGTTCATGGAGTTCTCCTTTTTTAGGAAAATTTTGCTCACGGATTGTTCTCCGCATTGAAACGGAGATTGTATATAACCGGACGATTTTCCGCGAGCATGCGACCGGCCGGTTATTTTCTGCGGGGACTCATGTTCCCTGCTTCTCTGCGCGGCGTATTGCGCGCATTCGGCATTTCATATCGGTATCCTCCGGACTTTCGTTGAAGCCCCGTTGAAGTTGGCTCGTAATTTAGAATGGAATCGGAGACTTGTCCAATACTGTTTTCTTATGCTTCGCAATAGCGAAAATCTATGTTTGAATTGAATTATTTTGTATTTAACGTATAAATTTGTACAAACAATTGCCGAATTGCACAACCGCATCGCGCCCGACTGCGGCTTCGCCCCTGTAATAACGGGTCTCGTCTTCCGCTGAATTCACGAAGGCCTGAAACATATTACGCATAAATTATAAGACAAAAGGCCAAAGACGTTAAAGACGTTCAATAAATCATCAGTGTCGATTCCGGACGGACGGCATATCCTCTATGACGAGGATAACTTTGAAAACTTTCTGATTTTTTCCCAAGCTTACAGGCAAACTGTTGAAGTGAACGGGTCCGTCTTTGTTTCGGGGCGGATTCCGCTCATTCCCGCTACCGGGGACTTTACCTAAGGTGGAAGCGAAGAACTGACTCAGCGGCCTTTGGAAAAGGTCCGGACGATTTTGAGAAAACGGACTTTTGCTGCAATGAACAACGTCTACGCCGGGTATTTTAAGCAAAGCGAGTCGGTTCCTACCGTCATTTAAATTCCTACCGTTTTCAGCGCCTGATCCAGGTCTCCTATGATATCATCTGGATTTTCCAGTCCGACGCTGAAACGGATAAAACCCCTGCGAAATTTCTCCGGATAGAGTCCGATTCTTTCATCATAACTCGGTTGCGGGAATATCAGGCTCTCATCGTGCCCGAGAGACACTGCAAACGTCACGATTTTCAGCGCGGCGCAGAATCTCTCTACCGTCTTGTCATCCGCGTTGACCCCGAATGAGATGACGCCGCCGTATCCGTTCTGCATCTGCTTCTTTGCCGTTTCATGCCTTGGATCGCTCTTAAGGCCGGGATAAGCGACAAACGTGACGTTCTTTCGCCGCTCCAGCCATTCGGCGATTTTCTGCGTGGATTCGTTGATCCTCTGCATGCGAAGCGGAAATGTCACGGAGCCTCTGAAAATTTGCCATGCGTTGAAAGGACTGATGACCGCTCCGACATTGACCTGCGCTTCGTAGCGGATTCGGTCCATCGTTTCCAAGTCGTTTGAAACAATGGCGCCTCCCTGCGCATCGCCATGCCCGTTCACGAATTTTGTCAGCGACTCCACGACGAAATCTGCTCCAAGTTCGAGCGGATGCTGATTCAAGGGAGATGCGAACGTATTGTCCACCGAAAGCAAGGCATTGTTTTCATGGGCAATTTTCGCCACAGCCGCGATATCCGTCACCCCGTTCGTCGGATTGTCCGGCGTTTCGATATGCACAAGTCTTGTTCCGGGAGTGACCGCCCGTTTAACCGCATCCAGGTCCGTCATGTCTACCATCTCGGTGTTCACTCCGAACTTTTTGTTAAAAAGCTCGTGAAACAAGCGGTAGACAGCCATGTAGCTCACCTTCGGATATACGACATGGTCTCCGGATTTTAGAAGCGTCCAGAAAAGTGCGTGCAGCGCGCCGACGCCGCTTGCAAGAACAATGGCATCGTCCGCGCCGTGAAGGGAAGCGACCTTCTCTTCCAGCCAGTGCTGGTTTGGATTGCCGTTCCTTGCGTACATGAGCAGATCCGTCGATGAATAGTTCACGTCCGACAGATCATCCGGTAATTTGAAGCTGTTTGCCATGTGAAGCGGACGCCTGACGGCACCGGTTTCCATGTCATAGTCGGTACCCGTATGAATTGCTCTTGTGGTTATATCGCAATCCTTGAATTTATCCTGTTTCTTTGCCATTTCTTTTCTTCCGCGTCCAAGTTCCAGAAAGATCCGCACGGCGTCGGATAATTTTTTCAGATATACTTTCCCAGTGTTTTCAAAAGGTCGGGGATCGTAGCCTCGAAATCCACGCCGTACCAGGGCTTGTCCGGATTTCCGAGAGTCACCCTTATTGTATCTGCAGTGTAGTCTGCCGCGACTTTGAACGCGTCATATAAGGGAAGACCCCTCACAAGTCCGCCGATAGCGACGCTCGCGAAAATATCACCTGTTCCGTGGAAAGCGGCGTCCACGTGAGCGTTCTGATAAATCGTATATTCACCTGTCCCGCCATCAATTCCATAGACGCCCGTTTTTCCTTCGGAAAGTGAAACGCCGGTGAGGAATGCCTTTTTCGCACCGAGTTCCGACAGTTTTCCAAGAAGTCTGCGGATGTAAGCTTCATCGTAAGTTTCCCTGTATTCCGTGCCGGTCATCAGGCAAGCCTCAGTGATGTTCGGGACGATGACGTCCGCAACGGCGCAAAGTCGTGCATTGAGCGCCGCGTACTTTTCATCGAATGCGGGGTACAGTTTTCCATTGTCCGCCATTACGGGGTCAATGAACACGAGCGTGCCTTCCGAATGGAAATCTTTAAAAATATTTTTAACGATTTCAATCTCCTCCGCGGAGCCGAGATAGCCTGTATATATGGCATCAAAACGGATTTTCTCCTTTTTCCAATGTTCCGTTATAGGAAGCAATTGATCGGTGAGATCCTTGACGGTGAATCCGCGGAACATCGTGTGCGTCGAAAGCACCGCTGTGGGAAGGATTACCGTTTCGATTCCCATAGCGGAAAGAATCGGAAGCGCGACCGTCGTCGAGCATTTTCCAAAGCAGGATATGTCCTGTATCGTGAGTATTCTTTTCATAACTTATTATTCTCCTTTTCTTGCGCCTCGGACATAGCGGTGTCTAAACTGTCTGCCCTATAGCCTGATTTTTTGATGAGGACTCTGTCATCTTCAATTTTCGATCCTGTCGTAGTAAGTAAATCGCCTATGACTGCCGAATTAATGCCGATTCTCATCGCCTGAATTTTCACTGCATCGGAAAGGCGGGCACGGCCACCGGCAAAGCGGAGCTCCGCTTTCGGGTGCACAAAGCGGAAAATAGCAACCGTAGTCAGAATTTCATCATCAGACAGCGCTTTTACGTTTTCGAGGGGCGTTCCCTTTATCGGCTGCAATATGTTTATCGGTATCGAATCCGGCTTCACTTCCAGCAGTTTAAATGCGAGTTCGACTCTTTGTTCTTCCGTTTCGCCCATGCCGATGATGCCTCCGGAACAAATTTCAAAACCGAGTTCCCGTGCACATTGTAATGTCTGAATTTTCTCATCAATCGTATGTGTTGTACAAAGTTTATGAAAATAGGAAGGTGCGGTTTCCAGGTTGCAATGATAACGCCTGACACCCGCATCATAAAGTTCCTTCAGGGATTCTTTTGTAAGAAGTCCCATGGATGCGCACAGGAACAAACCTGTCCGTTCGCGGACATCCCTGTAGATATCTGTCACTTGTTTCAGAGCCGTTCCCGCTACGGAGCGTCCGCTAGTCACAAGGGAAAATCGCTTCACGCCTTTCGCTTCGCTATATTCGGCCTGCTTCACGCAGAAATTTCTGTCTATAATCGGATAGGTGCTGATGTCCGTATGATAATGTCCGGACTGTGCACACCATTTGCAGTTTTCAGAGCATTTGCCGGAACGGGCATTGACGATAGAGCAGGTATCGAAAGCCGTACCGCCGAAATATTTCGTCAACGCTTCAGCAGCAGTGTACAGATCTGCCTTGCTTTCCTTCGTGAGACGCACCGCCTCATCAAAGGATATCGGGTTCCCTGCTTTAACTTTTTGAAATGTATTTTGTACGAATGTTTTCATAAGGGTTACGTCTTTCCTTTTTAAGATGGCATAGATATACAATTTAAATGTCAGAAGGTCAATGGGGAAAAATCCTTTCAGATATACTTTATGGCTATGACTGCACATAAAATAGTTTTATTGCGGTCCATACTAAATTTCTATTCCCCGCTATAAACTTAAAGTATAGGAATTTCGCTAGGCCTTTCAGCAAAAGGGCTAAAGTTGATTTTAACATACAAATTAATAATTCATTAAAAAGTTCTCCCCCTTGATTTAAAAAAAGCGAATGCTAATTTGGCGGCGCGTTTCCGGTGCGGACAGGTTGCCTGCCGTGGTATGCGAAGGAGAAAGACAATGAGCATAAAAGTGGCGCTGGCAAGCACGGACGGCAAAGTGGTAAACGAACATTTCGGTCGCGCAAACGGGTTCCTGATTTTTGATATTTCGGAAACGGGTTTTAATTTTGTGAAACGGGTGGACGTCAAGCCCGCCTGCGACGGTGGCTCGCACGAAGCCGGGGCATTCGCGCAGATCGCGGACGCGCTTTCCGGAACCAAGGCCGTATTTGCCGCAAAAATCGGAGATGGGGCCGCCGCATATCTTGAGTCCCGCGGATTCTCCGTTTTTGAAAGTCCCTGCCCGATCCGTCCGCTCTTGGAAAAAGTGGTGAAAGAACGGCTTATCCCGGAGGTTTGATAATATGGCGATACCCTTTTCAGAACTGACGGAAAGGCATCCCTGCTTTGCGATAGGGCAAAAAAGCAATAAAGGAAGGATACACCTGCCGACGAGTCCTACCTGCAACATCGAATGCAAATTCTGCTCAAGGAAAATCAACGATTACGAGGACCGCCCCGGCGTAAGTTCGACCGTAATAAAACCTGAAGAAGCCGTAGGCGCAGTGAAGCGCGCCATCGAACTCTGTGGGAACATCACTGTCGCAGGTATCGCCGGACCTGGAGATACGCTCGCATCCCCTTACGCGCTCGAGACTTTTCGCCTTATAAAGGAAGCCTATCCGGACATCATCAAATGCATGAGCACGAATGGACTCTTGCTTTCGGAAAAAGCGGGCGAAATCATCGATGCCGGCATTGACACACTTACTGTCACGGTGAACGCCGTAGATCCGGAAATCGAGGCGAAAATCAATGGTAGAATTCTATACCACGGGGAAATGATCGAAGGCGTCGAAGGCGCAGAAATACTCATCCGCAACCAGCTTGACGGAATAGCGAAAGTCGCCGAAGGCGGCGTCACCGTCAAGGTCAATACGGTTCTCGTCCCGGAAGTGAACGGCGATCACGTTTCGGAGGTCGCAAAGACGGTGAAAGCCGCCGGAGCGCGGATCTACAACATAATTCCAATGATTCCGATGAACGAGTTCAAAAATCTACGCCCGCCTTCCTGCGCGGAAATAGACAGGACGAGGGCAGAAGCGGAAAGGTACATAGAAGTGTTCCGCCATTGCAGCCGGTGCAGGGCGGATGCCGTCGGAACTCCCGGCGGAAAAGACTATGGAAAACAAATTTATCTAAAACGAGTCGAGGTTCAGGAAACCTTCTCGCACGGTTAAAACAACGGACAAGGAGACGAATACTCTATGGCGAAAACAATCATAAATCTAGACATGACCGAAGTCGAAAACCGCGAATTCCGCCTCGGCACGATAATCGGATGGGACGGCAAAGCCTCCGATCTCATACAGCAGTCCGCGTACGATGAACGCAGCGTCAAAAAGCATGGCGGTTGTGCGGGCAAGGGACTCGGATGCCGGCTATGCGAACTCCAGTCGCCTCTGAATCAGGAAACGATGTGTTCAAACGCAATCGTTCAGTGTCAGATAGGCAACCTCACGGACTGCGTGCTCATCGATCATGCCCCGATAGGCTGCAGCGGCGAAAATTCCAAATTCAATCTTTCCATGCACAATGGGTTAAAAAGACGAGGCAAACCGCTTCAGAACACGCTCAACATCAGCACGAACCTTAAGGAAAAGGACATGGTCTTCGGCGCTTCGGATAAACTCCGGAGAACCATCCGCGACGCGAAGGACCGCTACAATCCCAAAGCGATATTCATCGGAATGGCCTGCGCGACAGCGATTATCGGGGAAGACATAGACAGCGTTGCGGAAGAAATGGAGCCGGAAGTCGGCGTTCCCGTAGTTCCGCTCCATTGCGAAGGGTTCCGCTCCAAGCATTGGTCAACGGGATTCGACGTGGCTTTCCACGGAGTCCTGCGTCAGATAGTGAACAGGCATCCGGAAAAAAAGCAGAAGGATCTTCTGAACATCGTCGCGCTCTGGGGAACGGATTACTTCAGCGAAATGCTGAAACCGCTCGGCTTGCGTGTGAATTATCTTCTCGACTGCGCGTCTTTCGATGAAATTCGCCAGGCATCCGAAGCCATAGCGACAGCGACGTTCTGCGACACGCTCGGCGGCTATATGGCGACAGCTCTCGAAGAGTCTTTCGGCGTTCCACAGATTGATGCGCCTCAGCCTTATGGAATAAGGGGAACGGATGAGTGGCTTCGGGCAATTGCAAAAGTGGCCGGAAAAGAAAATGAAGCCGAGGAGTACATCGAAAGCGAGCACCGTCGCATCGCTCCGAAACTTGCCGAACTGCGAAACTTTTTCAAAGGAAAAAATGGCATCGTGATGACCGGCTCCGCTTACGCCCACGGACTCATCAGCGTTCTTTCGGAACTCGGCATCGGACACGACGCAGCCCTCTTATTCCATCACGATCCAATCTACGATGGTGGCGGAAAGCATCAGGACACGCTCAAGGAACTCATCGATACTTACGGCGATATTCCTCATTATACGGTGAGCAAGACAAGGGCGTTCCAGCTTCCCCAACTCCTCAAACGGGCGAAAACGAACTTTCTCATCATCAGGCATCCTGGTCTTGCCTCCGTTGCGGGGCATCTTGGATTCCCGACGCTTACGATGGGCGACGAGCATATTCCGGTAGGCTATGAAGGAATTCTGCGCGTGGGAGAAATGCTCAAAGGCGTCATCGCGAGGACTAAATTCAATAGGATTCTCAAGCGCCATGTGAAGCTTCCCTATTCCGACTGGTGGCTCTCCCAAAGCGATCCTTTTTATCTGACGAATCACCCGGAAGTCCTAGACGATTTGCCGCGGGCAGCGGGAAAAGAAAAGCAGGAACTGATTCAGGCGAGCGCCTGACACATACGCATACGCAAAGGCAGGTGCAAATGACAACTAAAAGTAATTCCATTTCCGACCCCCGCTACTCATGCGCCGTCGGAGCCACAAACTCGGTCGTCGCCATACGCGGTGCCGTTCCCATCGCGAACTGCAGCCCGGGATGTCAGCTGAAGCAGACGGCGTTCCTCACCTTTGAAAACGGCTTCCAGGGAAGCGTTTACGCGGGCGCGGGAAACATGCCGAGCGCAAACTCCACGGAAAACGATATCGTGTTCGGTGGAATAAAGACTCTTGACGAACTCGTTAAATCAACGCTCAAAATTTTCAAAGGAGACCTTTATGTTGTGCTCACTGGATGCGTAGGCGGGCTCATCGGCGACGACGTTCCGAGCCTTGTGCGCAAATATCACGAAAAAGGATATCCGATAGTTGCGGTGGACACTGCCGGGTTCAAAGGAAACAACCTTTATGGTCACGAGGAAGTGGTAGATGCGATAATCGACCAATTTGTAGGCGATTATCACGGGAAAAAACAAAAAGGCCTCGTCAACCTATGGTTTGAAACCCCTTACTTCAACCAAAACTGGCGCGGTGATTATCAGGAAATAGCAAGAATTCTGCGGGGCGCGGGATTCAATGTAAATATTCCGTTTGGGCCGGAGAATAACGGCGTCAAGGACTGGAGGCGGATACCAAAAGCGCAGTTCAACCTAGTGCTGTCACCATGGGTGGGCGTCAGAAATGCGGAACATCTTCAGGAGAAATACGGGCAGCCGTTCCTGCACATTTCCGAAATTCCCATCGGCGGCGAAGCGACAAGCGAATTTATACGGAACGTTGTAAAATTCGCTGGCATAGACAAGCTGCAGAGCGAAAAATTCATCCGGGAAGAAAACCGTATCTATTACTACTACCTCGAGCACTTCTCTGAATTTTTTGCTGAATACTGGTACGGCATGCCGAGCGAATTTGCTATTGCCGCGGACAGCGCTTACACTCTCGCCTATACGAAATTTCTCGCAGACCAGATCGGACTTATCCCCCGCAAAGCGATCATCACCGATGATCCGCCGCAGAAATTCCGTGCAGAATTGGAAAGACTGTTTCACGATCTGACCGAAGGGGTGGATGTTCAGGTCGAATTCGAGGAGGACGGATATTTAATTGAAAAGGCCATTGACGGGGTCAAATTCTCGTCAGGAAAGCCGCTGATTCTCGCTTCATCGTGGGAACTCACGATCGCGAATAAAAAGAAGGCGCTCTTCTTCGAAATTACACCGCCTTCAAGCGAGTCCCTGATCATAAACCGAAGTTTCGCCGGTTATAAAGGCGCTCTCAATCTGCTCGAAAAGATTTACAGCGCATCAGTCGGCGGAAAATAAAAACAACAAAGGAAATAAAAAATGACAGAAAGAAAACCATTAAGACAAATAGCCATCTACGGCAAGGGCGGAATAGGAAAATCGACCACGACACAGAACCTGACCGCGGGTCTTCTCGAACTCGGTCGCAAAGTGATGATTGTCGGTTGCGACCCGAAAGCGGACTCCACCCGGCTACTCCTCGGAGGGCTCGCACAGAAAACGGTGCTTGATACACTCCGGAAGGAAGGCGAGGACGTTGCCCTCGACGCCGTGCTAAAAATCGGATACAACGGCGTCCGATGCGTCGAATCCGGCGGCCCGGAACCCGGCGTGGGCTGCGCCGGACGCGGAATAATAACCTCCATCAGCCTTCTCGAAAGGCTCGGCGCCTATACGGAAGATCTTGACTACGTTTTTTACGACGTGCTCGGTGATGTCGTTTGCGGAGGATTCGCCATGCCCATACGGGAAGGAAAGGCGAAGGAAATCTACATCGTCGCTTCCGGTGAAATGATGTCGCTCTACGCTGCAAACAACATTTCAAAAGGCATAGCCCGCTACGCGACGCAGGGAGGCGTCCGCCTCGGCGGAATCATCTGCAACAGTCGTAACGTGGATCGCGAAATAGAACTTCTGCAGGCATTTTCGAAAGAACTTGGCACGCAGCTCATCCATTTCGTTCCCCGCGACAATATCGTCCAGCGGGCAGAAATCCGCAAGAAGACGGTCATCGAATTCGAGCCCGCATCAAATCAGGCGAATGAATACAGGACGCTCGCGAAAGTCATTGAGGAAAATAGAAACTTTACGATTCCCACGCCAATGACGCAGGAACGTTTGGAACAAATTCTACTCGAATACGGGTTGATGGACGCTTGAATCAGTTCTGTTAATTTATTCAAAATCAGAGACTCTTCGACCGCGATTTTCCTTTCATCTTTTTGTGCGAGTTTGCCGTGGATATAGGAAAAAATGATGGCCGAGCATATTAAAATAGTATTGGACAGTTGAGTTTTAAGATTTTATCTTATGCGCATCTTCGAAGAGAACAGAACAAAAATAAACTTGGAAGATTCCAATGGAGGATACCTCTATGATCTGTCGAATGCGAATTCTGAAGTAGAAAAGGGAAAACGAAAATCGCTTTCTCAAGAATTTGCGGGGCGTTCGCTCCGCATAAATTAAGTCTAGCCTGAACACAAAAGCAAGGCTGACAAAACGCGCTAATGCGCAAGAGGTATTTCACATGTCTGATAAACTTACACTCAAGAACGCCCATTTTGAAACTCTCCAGCTCCATGTCGGTCAGGAAACTGCCGATCCAGTCACGGATTCCCGCGCTGTTCCTATCTACCAGACGACGTCATACGTTTTTCACAACTCAAAGCATGCCGCGGACCGTTTCGGTCTCCGCGATGCGGGAAATATCTACGGACGTCTCACGAACACGACGCAAAGCGTTTTCGAAGACCGTGTCGCTGCCCTGGAAGGGGGCTCGGCGGGACTCGCGGTCGCTTCGGGTGCGGCTGCAATCACTTATGCGCTCCAGAATGTCGCAAGGAACGGGGATCACATCATCGCTGCGGATAACCTTTACGGGGGAACCTTCAATCTGATCGAGCATACGCTTTCGACTCAGGGCGTGACCTCCACGATCGTTGATCCTTCCGATTTCAATGCCGTGGAAAAGGCATTCAAGAAAAACACGAAGGCGGTCATCATCGAAACTTTCGGCAATCCCAATGGAAGCGTCACGGACGTTGACAGAATCGCGGAAATCGCCCATAAACACGGCGTCATTCTCATCGTTGACAATACGTTCGCAACGCCCTTCCTCTTCCGTCCCATTGAGCACGGCGCGGATATCGTTGTCCATTCTGCGACCAAGTTCATCGGCGGGCACGGATCGACTCTTGGCGGCGTGATCGTCGAAGGTGGAAATTTTGACTGGAAGGCGCACGCGGATACTTATCCTTCGCTCGCGAAGCCGGATCCGAGTTATCACGGAGCTGTATTCGCCGATGTCGCGGGGAAGGCCGCGTTTGTCACCCGCATCCGTGCGGTGATTCTGCGTGACACAGGCGCAACGATTGCTCCCATTAGCGCCTGGATTCTTTTGCAGAGCCTCGAAACGCTTTCGCTCCGCGTGGAACGGCACGTCGAGAATGCCATTAAGGTCGTAGACTTCCTTTCAAAGCATCCCAAGGTCGCGAAAGTGAATCACCCCTCGCTCGAGAGCCATCAGGATCACGCCCTTTACAAGAAGCTCTTCCCGAAGGGCGCTGGTTCCATCTTCACCTTCGAAATCAAGGGAGGCGAAAAGGAAGCCTGGACGTTTATTGATCATCTGAAAATCTTCTCGCTCCTCGCGAACGTAGCGGACGTGAAGAGTCTCGTGATTCATCCGGCGACGACGACGCATTCGCAGCTGTCTCCGGAAGAACTCAAGGCGCAGCATATCTATCCTTCGACCATCCGGCTTTCCATCGGTACGGAACACATCGACGACATCATCGCCGACTTGTCCCAGGCTCTCGCCGCAATCTGACTGCAATAGAATCCTTCATACGGGTAAAAGGCAGGAACCGCTGTTTACGCAGCGAAACCTGCCTTTTTATATGCCTGCTTTTATATATTCAATACGAGGCACGATATGGCTTTTACAAGAGAAGAGGCATGGACGCTTCTCACGGAGTTCAATCAGGACAAATTTCATCTGTGGCACGCTGTCACCGTCGAAAATGTGATGAAATGGTTCGCGCAGGAACTTGGCTACGGCGATGACAAAGATTTCTGGGGAATCGTCGGGTTATTGCATGATTTGGACTTTGAAAAGTTTCCGGAAGCGCATTGCATAAAGGAACAGGAAATCATGCGCTCGCGCGGCGTGCCGGAAGGCATTGTCCATGCGACGGCGAGCCATGGCTATGGGATTACCGTGGATGTGAAACCGGAACACGAAATGGAAAAAGTTCTTTTCGCCGTAGATGAACTGACAGGTCTCATCGGTGCCGTGGCGCTTATGCGCCCTTCGAAATCCGTGCAGGATCTGGAACTCAAGTCCGTGAAGAAAAAATTCAAGGCGCAGAACTTCGCCGCCGGCTGTTCCCGCGAGGTCATTGTCCGCGGCGCGGAAATGCTAGGCTGGGACCTGGACAAGCTTATTTCGCAGACGATTCTCGCCATGCGCGCATCGGAAGCGGAGTACGGAAAGTATTGAAAGAGATTAGAAAAAATGGGATAGGGGTGCAGACAAATTTATTTTTCAGATAAAATAACGGCGAACCTGTATCGTTTATAAATGGTGTCCACGATGCTGAATCCCACTCCTTTGAGCCAAAGAAGCTGATCTTCCAATGGGGACGGATCATCGTAGCGTGTCCTTTCAAAAGTACTTTTGATTTCCGGTATCGTTAATCCGCTGTTCTGTACTTCTTTGCGCCAGAGAAGATCCTCCCTCCGCTCCAATTCCGAAGACGGTGAAAGAATTTGATCTGCGTTGATGAAAGTTCCTCCGGGCACGAGTAACCCATAGATTTTCCCATACAGATTTTTCTTCGCGGCGGCGGTTAGGTGATGAATGGAAAGCGAGGAGATAACCAAATCGAATGCCCCGGGATATTCGTGCTGGGTGTAATCATCGACGATATAGGTGAAGTTCCTGCCTCTGAATCTTTCCTTTGCGACGGCGAGCATTTCGCTCGAAAGATCGATGAGCGTGATGCGCGAGAGGGGGTAGCTTTTTAGGATAAAAGAGGAAAATAATCCAGTGCCTGCTCCAATGTCAAGCACGCGGGGGCTTGGAATGGAACTCGGCAGCTTAATCAGGGGAAGAGCGACAGAATAAAGATCATCGTAGCAGGAGATAATTTTTTTGCGCTGAATGTCGTATTCTTTAGCGATATGACCGAATGATTCCTGAATTTGCATCGTCATTCCTTCATTTGTACAGATTCTTGCTGAAGTAACGGTCGCCACGGTCCGGGAAAATTGTGACGATGTTCCCTTTCTCAATTCGTGAGGCAAGTTTGAGCGATGCCGCTAGCGCCGCGCCGGAAGAGGATCCGGCGAAGATGCCTTCCGCTTTCGCTATCTGCCGTGTGGCAGAGAATGCTTCCGCATCGGTGATTTTGATGACTTCGTCCACGAGTTTCATATCCATCGTGTCCGCGATGAAATCGTTGCCGATGCCTTCGATGTCGTAATCCCCGTGTTCGCCACCGCCCATAGTGGAGCCCACGGGATCTGTGAGCACGCCGCGCACGGATGCCTTTTGCTCCTTGATATAGCGGAGAACTCCGGTGTAAGTGCCGCCGGAACCCGCTCCCGCGACCACATAGTCGATGTTCCCGCCTAAATCCGCGTAAATTTCCGGACCGGTCGTTTCGTAGTGGGCGAGCGGGTTGCTCTGATTGTGAAACTGCCGGAGTGAAAGCGCTTCCGGAATTTCCGCGAGGAGCGCGTCAGCCTTGCGTTCCGCGCCGAGCATTCCTTCTTCGCGCGGCGTGTTGATGACTTCCGCGCCGAGTGCCCGGAGAAGGCTCTGCTTTTCCGAGGAGAATTTCGTGGGGACGACGAAAATGAGACGGTAACCCTTGTTGAGCGCGGCGAATGCGATGCCGAGCCCTGTGTTCCCTGCGGTCGCTTCGATGATCGTGGATCCGGGCTTGAGGAGCCCCCTGTCTTCCGCGTCTTTCACCATATATTTCCCGGTGCGGTCCTTGACGCTTCCCGAAGGGTTCCAGAGTTCAAGCTTCGCGTATAAATTTACGCCGGGCTTTACGCCTACGTGGTTGAGTTTTACGAGTGGCGTATGACCGATGAGTTCCTGAGAATCATTGTAAACGGACATTTTGAATCCTTATTTTTTTGCCTGCGCAAAAGCTTGCGCGAGGTCGTTGATGATTTCATCCTTGTGCTCTATTCCTACGGAGAGCCTTATTAAGTTGTCTGTAATCCCGACTTTTCTGCGGATGTCTTCTGGAATGGAAGCATGCGTCATCGTCGCCGGGTGGCATACGAGGCTTTCGACGCCGCCGAGACTTTCTGCGAGTGCAATGAGCCTGAGCGATTTGAAAAATGTCCGGAGGTCGTAGGAACCGTTGAGTGTAAAGGAGAGCATTCCGCCCGCGCCGCTGGCCTGTTTACGTTGCGTCCGGTAACCGGGGGCGTTTTTGAGGCCGGGATAATAGACCTTATCCACTGCGGAAACTGTCTGCAAATATTCGGCGACGGCTTGTGCGTTTTCGTTGTGACGATCCATGCGGACCGCGAGCGTTTTGATGCCCCGGATGAGCAGGAAGGAATCAAACGGTCCGAGGACGCCTCCTGTTGCGTTCTGCAGAAAGGCAAGCCGCTTTGCGAGCGTGGAATCTTTGACTGCGATAAGGCCCGAAACGACGTCGCTGTGCCCGCCGAGGTATTTTGTCGCACTGTGCACCACGATATCCGCGCCGAGTTCGAGCGGCCGCTGCAGATAAGGCGTCATGAATGTGTTGTCCACGATCGTGAGCGCTCCGTGCGCCTTCGCAAGGCCCGCGATGGCTGCGATGTCTGTGACGCTCAGGAGAGGATTCGCGGGGCTTTCGATGAGCACCGCTTTCGTCGCTTGCGAAAGTTCGTGCGCAAATGCCGCGGCATCCGTCGTATCTGCGATCCGGTACGTGATTCCAAAATTTTGGAATACTTTATCGAGCACACGGAACGTGCCGCCGTAGACGTTTTCGGAAATCAGGATTTCGTCCCCGCTTTTGAAAAGACTGAGCGCTGTGGTGAGCGCTGCCATTCCGGAGGCGAACGCGAAACCCGCCGTGCCTTTTTCGAGGTCCGCGATGAGCGCTTCCAATGCTTTCCGCGTCGGGTTTCCCGTGCGCGTATATTCATAACCGAGCGTGCGTCCGAGTTCCGGCTGGTGGAATGTCGAAGTCTGGTAGATGGGCACGTTCACCGCGCCCGTCGCAGCGTCTTCCGGGATTCCGGCGTGGATCACCGCCGTTTCCGGGTGTGAAAATTTCTGAATCATAAAGAAGCTCCTGAAAAGTGAAAAGAAAAACAAAACCCCGTGGCTTCCGTCACCGACTTGATTCTGATGAAATTACCCGCAGGGGTTTTTACCTTTACGGGAAAAATTCGTGGACGGAATGATCATCGGTAGATCATTCCTTGACACCAGCGTCGCGCGAATGTTTCTTGTGGTTTAAATCGCCTTGAGCGCCTGGTCGAGATCGTCGATGATGTCTTCGATGTTCTCTATCCCGATGGAGAGGCGCACCAGGTTCTCGCTGATGCCCGCTTCCGCGAGCGCCTGCGGGGAAAGCTGACTGTGCGTGGTGCTCGCCGGGTGAATGGCGAGGCTCTTCGCGTCACCGACGTTTGCGAGCTGCGAGAACAGCCTGAGCGAATCGATGAACTTAGTCGCGTCCTCTTTTGTCTTGCCCGCGCCGAAAGCGATGACGCTTCCGTAGCCGTGTTCGAGTTGCTTTGTCGCGAGCGAGTGCGATGGATCGTCGGAGAGTCCCGGGTAACGGACCCAGTCCACGTTCGCATGCTTCTTTAAGAAGTTCGCGACTTTGAGCGCGTTTTCATTGTGGCGGTCAATGCGGAGGGGGAGCGTTTCCACGCCTTGCAGAATCTGCCAGGCATTGTCCGGGGAGAGCGCCGCGCCCAGATTCCGGAGCGGGATGGTGCGGAAGCGGATGGAGAAGGCGACGGGGGCGAGCGCGCCGAGGTCATGCCCGAAGCGCAGTCCGTGATAGCCCTTGTCCGGTTTGTCGAACGTATCGAATTTAGACCAGTCGAAGTTCCCCTTTTCGATCGTGATGCCGCCGAGCACCGTGCCGTGTCCGCCTATCCATTTGGTGAGCGATTCGACGACGATGTCCGCGCCGTGTTCGAGCGGGCGGAACACG
>JBAYFD010000006.1:0-21792 GCA_041667365.1 Fibrobacteraceae bacterium
GATGCTCACCTGTTTTTCAAGCTTCACCATATATTCCGCGACTTCGGAAAAATCATACGTCATCCCCTGGAGTTCCATTTCGAGCGGGGATACCTGATTCAGACTCACAAGCCACATATTCGGCGGAAGCATCGAAGATATATTTTCGAACAAAATAACCCAGCGTTTCTTGCTCACCTGGATGGACTTGAGCGCGGCCGTCTTCTGTGCGATGACATTGAGCTTTGCGTCCAGATCGGCGATTTTGTTCAGAAGCGGCTTTTCCTTTTCCACTTCCGCCTGGGTTTCCGTCAATTCATTTTCCAGGGAATTCTGAGTTTCCCATACGTAAGTCTGCAGCATGAATGCCGCGACAATGAACACGAAGAGGGCGACAGTGGGCCATATAATGCGCCGGTCCACGATCCAGGTAAAGTCGGTCTTGGACTGACGGAACTCCGCCGGAAGCAGATTGATTTCAATACAGACGTTCTTTCCCTTTGCCATCAGAACTTCCTCACGGCAAGTCCCAGAGCGGGAGCGTAAATATTCGATAGCGCTTCGGATATGCCGTTCGGCCCGAATACGCCCGCCTCGCTCGCAATCCGCTTGAACGGATTGAGCGTCGCCGTTTCAATATCTGTTTTCTGCTTGATATACGCCGTAAGGCCGGGGAGCGATGCCCCGCCGCCGCAGAGCAGAATGCGTTCCGGCTTATTGCCGGATTCCGCGGAGGAGAAGTAACGCATACCGAATTCAATGGCGCTCGCGACTTCTTCAAAAGCGAGCTGCATCGCCGACTCCACGTCCGCTTCGGAGAAGCCCTCGACGGAAGCGAGGCTGCCGCTTTCAAATACGGCATGACATTTCGCAGCGTCAATTCCGAGATGACGGCTTAAAAGCGTGACCACGGAATCCATCGAACCGCTGGTGAGGGTCCGGGCGGAATGGAACACTCCGTTCATGATGAATGCGATCGTCGCTTTCTTTTCGCCGATATTGAAAAGGGCGACGGTCTGTTCCGCCTGTTCATCAGGGACCGTCGTAAGATATGCGTTCACTATCCCGAAAATATCAACGTCTATCGCGGAAAGATGATAGCCGGCATCACGGAAAAAATTAGACCAGGTATCGAGCATTGCGTTTTTAGCGGCGACGATCATCACCTTGACTTCACCTTCCGTGCGGGCGATGACCTGATAATCCAGAACGTTGTCCTGATCGTCAAAGGGAGGACGGGCCTGCGCAGTCTGAATGATTATCGCATCTTCATTCCCATTCTTCGGAACCTTGACACCGATCCGGTCGGCGAGGACGCCTGAAGCCCAGTTCACGGAAGCGACAATGTCCGCGTTCTCCGATTCGGGGAAACTGCGGGTCATTACTCTTGACAGGGCTTCCAACAATTTGCCGGAATCCTTGATTTCACAATCAACGACGGCGCCGTCCGGCACTCGTTCCATATCAGCTGCGACAACACGCCGCGAACCGCCGCGCCCGTGATGCACACGGACGACTTTAATGCTGTAGTGACCGATATCGATGCCGATCGTCTGTCGTTCACCACGAATGCGAGCTATAATAGAGTCTAACGCCAAAGTATACCCCGGTCGAGAACACTACAAAACATCTACTACCCAATTCTACTTTTCCAAAAGGTCAATGTCAAGCGAAAAGCGCATAACTCGTTGAAAAATAACTAGTTAGGAATAGGTTTCTGTCCATTTTGGGTATCTTTTTGCCGTTTCCGCACCCAAAAAATGTATTGCAAAACCTGTTCCTGCGTTTTTCCGAACTCTCCGGAAAAAGACGCGCTGTGAGAAATAAGCCCGTTCTGCCCCGGTCTGCCACTGTGTAAAACGCGCAAGACAGTCACCTTCACGTCCTGTTTTCCAAAGCCCGGAAGATCAAAATCAATGTGGATTTCCTCCCCTTCCGAAAGCGCCCGGGGAAGATCCACCAGAATACCGCCGGCGGAAAGATCCGCGAGAATTCCTGTCAAAGACCCACCGTCCGCAAGGCTGACCGTCGCCGGGAACTGCACCTGTTCACGGAGCCAGCGACGGAGCTGATACTTTTCAAGGTGAGGGGCATGCGTAAGGATAAGGCGGCCATCGTCCGCAGATTTGACAGTGACCCACGCGGAATAGATGGCCTCGCCCGGCCGCGTCAGACGAATTCGGATTTCCTTGCCGATAAGCGAAGACGCCTTGCCGAGTTTTCCACTGTAATGGACGCTCCAGGATACTTCGTTCACGCCGGCGATATCCGTCGACTCAGAAAGGCCCTGCTTATTCATCGCAATGTCTACAAGAGAAATCAAAAGTTTATCGCCGCGGCAAAACTGCCGCGACGAGACCGGAGAAAAATCTGGGAAAATTCCGATATAGCCCAATTTATTCCGCAAAGCGGAGATATCATCGCGGATCGCCGGATCGACTTTCGTCACATCCTGGAATTCATAGAACCGGTTCACCGCCTGCTCGAACAATTCCGGAGAATTGAACAATGCGTCCTTGTTGGAAAACGTGGATTCCCGCACAAGTCTGTTGAGCGTGCTTATTTCGCGCGGTAAAAGCGACAATGCTTTCGTCTTTGCGTTAAAGTCCGCGGTTCCGAACATTTCATCGTTTTCTCGCCGGCGGTTGCTGCGGCTGATCTCAAGGAGAACGGCAAGGCAAACGCTGAGAATCGCGATGAAAATAGCCCAGGCGACTGTGACGGGAGGAATCAGCACGGCCTACCCCCGGGACGTCCAGGTTCCGCCGATGCAGGAGCCGAGAATTTTTCCCTTGAGCCGGCGGCCGAGGAACGGGGAATTCCGGACCTGGCCCGCGAAGGTTTCGCCCGCGACTTCCGTTTCAAGGGACGGATCGAACAGGACGAAATCCGAGGCCTTTCCGAAGGCGAACTCCGCGGCGGAAGTTCCGGCGACGCGGGCCGGAGCCTGCGAAAGGAGTTCCACGGCGCGGGCATCGCCCACGCGCTTCGAAAGTTCAGCCCAGATCGCCGGAAGGAACGTTTCGAGCGACACTGCGCCGGGGACGGCGTCTTCGAAATTCACTTCCTTGTCCTGACGGAGGACCGGGGTATGATTTGCGCTCACCGCCTGGATAGCGCCCGATTCAAGGCCGTTCCACAAGGCTTCCCTGTCCGCGGACGTGCGGATCGGCGGATGCAGATTCAGGTTCGGGTCGAGGCCGAACAGGTCGTTCTCGTCGAAAAGAAGATGATGGACATCCACGTCACAGGTGACGTCGAGGCCGCGCGCACGGGCATGGACGATGAGTCCGAGAGATTCCGCGCAGGTGATCTGCTTGAAGTGCATCGGAATTTTGAGCCAGAGCGCAAGTTCCAGAAGTCCGAACAAAGCGATCGTCTCCGCCTGACGCGGAGAGCCCTTCATGCCGAGCGTGTCCGCGACGACGCCCTCGTGGACCTGCGCTCCGTGACGGAGGGAATAGTTCATCGGAAGGAAGAAGAACCGCTTTTGCGTCATCGCGCCGTATTCCAACGCGAGGCGTAAAAACCGGGGCGTTCCCGGATCGCGGTTGCCGTCGCCGAAACCCACGGCGCCGCCTTCGGAGAGTTCCATCATCTCCGCAAGCGCCTTGCCATCGTAAGCTTCGCTGATCGCGCCGAGCGGGCGCATGTTCAGTCCGCTTCTGGCGAACACCTGTTCCACCGCGCTCAGCTTTTGAATGCCGTCGATGGGATTCGCCGGACTTTCATAGAGGCCGCCGGAGAATCCGCCGAGGCGCATCGCGCGGAAGCCGTCGCGGAACGTGTAGACATCATCGCGCGCCGGTTCCTTGAAATCCATTCCGAGGGCAAAAAGCGCAGGCATCGCATAAGCGCCGCGCGCATCTACCGTCAGAGCAGCTTCCGGAGTTTCGCCGACCCATTTGCCGTCCGTGACGTTCATCGTCACCGGAGAACCGAACTTGCCGTCCGCGAAGGGGCGGACATTCTTAAATACAAAGTTATTCATTCGCGCGTCCTCCGGAGAGAAGATAAAGAGCGGACATACGCACGGCGACGCCGTTCGTCACCTGTTCGAGAATCACGGAATTCGGACCGTCGGCGATTTCGCTGTCAAGTTCGACTCCGCGGTTGATGGGACCTGGATGCATGATGAGCACGGAGCTTTTCGCGGACTCAAGAACATCGTGGGTGATGCCGAAGAAGTTGCGATATTCGCGCAGGCTCGGAAGCAGGGAATCCTCCATGCGTTCCTTCTGGAGGCGGAGCGCGATGACTGCGTCCGCATCGTGCACCGCGCGGCGCACGTCGCTTTCCCATGTCACGTCGGGAAAGCCTTCGCGGTTCCGCGGAAGGAGCGTGGCCGGTCCGCAAAACGTCACGTGGGCGCCCATCGTCGTCATGCCCCAGGCGTTGGAGCGCGCAACGCGGCTGTGGCGTATATCGCCCACAATCGTCACCCGCTTGCCTTCCATCGAGCCGAGCTTGCTTTCGATGGTGAACATGTCAAGGAGCGACTGCGTGGGGTGCTCGTGAGCGCCATCGCCCGCATTCACGATGATCGCGCGGCTGTTGTCGGCGAGGAACTTCGGAACGCCCGTCCCTTTGTGACGGACGACCACGACGTCAATCTTCATCGCTTCGATGTTGCGGAGCGTGTCGAGCAGCGTTTCGCCTTTCTGCACGCTCGAATTCGAGGACGCAAAATTCACAGTGTCCGCGGAGAGACGCTTTTCCGCGAGTTCGAAACTCGTGCGGGTGCGCGTGCTGTTTTCAAAAAAGAGATTCACGATCGTGAGGCCGCGGAGAGAAGGAACCTTCTTCACGGGGCGGTCCAGTATTTCACGGAACTGCTTCGCCGTGTCAAGGATTTGCCGGATGTCGCCGCGGGAAACTCCGCGGAGCCCGAGCAGATGTTTCGTTTCAAGAGCGCTCACTTGTCCTCCTCCACTTTGACGAGGTACACTGCATTTTCAGAATCGATCGGGTTCACCAGCACGCGGACTTCCTCGTCCGCCGCGGTTTCAACCTTGAGGCCGACGCAATCCGCAGCGATCGGGAGTTCGCGATGACCGCGGTCCACGAGTTCGCACAAACGGATCGCGGACGGTCTCCCGAGGTCGAGGAGAGCCTGCATCGCGGCGCGGATGCTCCGCCCCGTGTAAAGGACATCGTCCACGAGGATCACCGTCTTGTCTTCCACGGAAGCGGGCATCTCGGTGATGCGCATTTCCGTGTTTCCGAGGCGTTTCCGGTAATGGAAGTCATCGCGGTAGAAGGTCGCATCGATACTTCCGCAGGGGATTTTGACGCCGAATTTCGAGGAGAGCCTGTCCGCGAGGCTCTGCGAAAGCGGAATACCGCGGCTCGCAAGTCCGACGACGATCAGTTTATCCGGGGAGAGATTAAAGCGGTCAAGCCCCGACGCCATCGCATCGAGCGCCCGCTCCATCGCCTGCGCATCGAGAAGTTTTCGGATCCGTGTGCAATTGTCCTTCAAAAGGGACTCCTTTGTATAAGTGCCATCCGAAAAGAAGAATCTAGTTTTTTATTTTACTTCCGTTCTTTTAAACTATGGAGTTTCATTATGTTCAATCAGCTTGACAAGCCCCAAAGCGGCGAAACCATCGCCGTCATCAAGACGAACCACGGCGAAATGCGCGCCCGCCTTTTCCCTGAAATCGTCGGGGAATCCGCACAGAATTTCATCGACCTCGCGAAGCAGGGCAAGTACAGCGACGTTCCCTTCCACCGCGTAATCAAGGGTTTTATGATCCAAGGCGGCGACTTCACGAACCGGAACGGCACTGGCGGACACGCGGCCCAGGGTCCCCGCACGACCATCGCCGACAAGTACGACTCCTGCCTCTCCCACCTCCGCGGAGCGCTCAGCTGGGCGAAGACGTCCATGCCGCACTCCATCGGAAGCCAGTTTTTCATCGTCCATCCGGACGAGGGCACGCACTTCCTCGACCACCCGGCAAACGGCGGCGCGGCGGAAGGCTATTCCGTGTTCGGTCAGCTCTTTGACGGTTTTGATGTTCTCGACGATATCGCAGGCGTCCGCACAGACGGCAGCGACCGCCCCCTCGAAGACGTGACGATCGAAAGCATCACGGTCGAAACCATAGCTTAATTTATACGTAGCGAATACAGAAAAGCCGGGCCCGTAGGTCCGGCTTTCCTGTATGATGGATTTTCTCTTTATTTTACGATGACAGAGCCGTGGACTTCGCGGAGCTCCCCCGAAAATTCGGAATCGGCATTCCGGAAAAGCAAGTGGAACAACGCCTGCGACACCATCGTGTCGATATTGAATTCAAAGGAATCCAGGCGCATCAGGTAGCTCTCCTCCGAATTATCGAACCCCACCATATACGGCGGGCGCGGAATTTCGCCGCGTTCGGAAAGGTCCTGCAGGATGCTCGCGACTTCATCGTTCACGCACACCCACGCATCGAACGGCGGAATATCTTTCGCTATTTCTTTTAATTTGTGTTCACAAAGCGCGCGCGCCCGCATTTCCACGGAATCCATACCGCCATTCTTGCGGGCAAGTTCACGGAAGTCCCAGGGGCTCGCAAACTCAGCATCTGTGAACGCAGTGACGCCGAGGCCCGATTTTTCAAGTCCGCTGAATCTGTCCGCGGACCAGGAACTCGCATGATACGGAGAAATGTACGCGACGGAAGAACAGCCCCGTTTTTTAAGGAACTCCCCCACGATCATTCCGGGAAACGTCCCGAAAGTCGCGTTGAAAAACGCCCAGCGATGTCCCTTCAGGAACCTGGGGAACTTTTCCGGAGGCTGTTCCCACCATACCGACACCGGATATGTCACGGAATGGAACGGCGCGAGCATGTTCTCCGGATTCCATACAAGAAGCGTGGAGACGACGGCGCCGAGCGCCCGCGGAAAATCGGACAGGGCGCAGGGTTCCCCGGAGCGGGAAAGGAACATTCCCGAAGCCTCATGAAAGCCGATCAGCCGGAGTTTCAGATTATTTTCCGCAGCACGGCGGTACATTGACCGCAGGAACTCCGTTTCCCGCTCGCTCGCCGACGGAAAATATCCGGAACGGTCGCACCGCGTCACAAGCAAGACTTCCCCTTCGTTCCCGGGTGTTTTCGGATAAGCGAAGCGATACCGTCCGTGACCGAGGCGGACGATCGCACCGGACTCCGCCTTCTGCGTCAAAAAATGCCGCAGGAGCGGAAGCGACACGCCATAGCGCGCACAAAGTTCCTTCATCATCGGAAATTTCAGGTCCGGTTTCAAATAACCTGAAGTCCAGTCCTCCCGGAATTTCCGTGCGAGGGATTCGGACTGCGTTTCCGGAAGTTCGGGAAGTTCCCGCTCAGGGCGCTTACCCCAGAAGCAGCCTTTGCCCGGAACAGCATAAGCCCGCGTCCCGTCACAGAGTTCCGCAAGCGCGGAACGCGCCGTGCCGGGAGCGGCCCCGAAGGACTTCGCGAGCGTGCGCACGGAAGGCAGCCGCGCCCCGGGAGAACCGGGAGACCGGAGCAGAGCCTGCAAAATTTCCGTGCGGAGATTCATAAGCATTCCTTATTCGGCCTGGCGGATCACGGTTCCCTGATAACGGCCGAGAAGATCAAAAGTCTTCGCCTTGCAAGGGGAAAGGCTCGGAGCGCGGGAACGCGGCGTCCTGATGGCGGAAGAGCCTTCCGGATCCACAGGAACGGTACCCGTGAAGCCTTCCGCGCCCGTCTTCGTGAGGGAAAGCACAAGAGCGCCGTCCTTGACTGTCACGTTATCCGGGGACATATCCACGCGGTTTCCGTCGAAAGTCCAGTTGCCCGTACCCCAGCGGGAATTGTCGAAAGTATTGAAATCATCCACCCACGCGAGCGTAAAAGTCTTGCTTGACTTATCATAGGTATAGGCCTTGACCCAGCTGATGTACTGATGCACGGGGAGAATCGCATCATTCCAGGCGCCGACCCAATCAGCGGATTCAGACGACCAGAGATTGAAGCGCAGGCTCTGTTCCTTGATGAGCGCGGCGACCTGTCCTTTGGCATCGCTCGAATCTGTCTTGGTGCAGCGCACGAGCGCGTCGTCCACGAACCAGGCGACGTATTCCGGCGTCCACTCGATCGCATAAGTGTGGTAGCCGGCATCCGCGGCAGGCGAAAGCGCATGCAGTTTTTCGCTTGTCACCTTTGCCGCGGCGTTCCCGGTGATGATGTTCGACTGGAACTTCGCGGGCGCCTTGCCGAGAATTTCGATGTCGATTTCCACCCACGGTTCCGGAGAGCCGAGGTAGGAATCGTTGTAATAGGCGAACATCGAACTCACGATACCCGACCCCGAAGCCATCATCATGCGGGCTTCGAACCGCCCGTACATGTAAGTACTGTTCGTGAAGAGTTCCGCACCGGAGTAATCCTTCGCCGAAAGCGGCAGCGCGAAGAGCAGAGCGGATGCGAAAATGAATTTTTTAATGGACATACAGACCTCATCAAAAGTGTTTTTCTTGAATGTATTCCGCTCTTCACATAAAAATATAAAGAAATTTGAAAAACAAAAACAACCGTATCAAGTGTATATTTAACGATTTTTTGCAAAATCCACCTTGACAGCCTCACCCGATTTTTCTCTATTTGCCCGCACAATTCGGGGTTATAGCTCAGTTTGGTAGAGCACAACGCTGGCAGCGTTGGGGTCAGGAGTTCGAATCTCCTTAGCTCCATACGAAAAGAGACCTAGTTCACTAGGTCTCTTTTCGTATATGTAGTCCTATTGGATTCGAACTCCTGACACGGGTGAGTGGAAGTTCGACAAAAACGGGGCGGGAACCGGGGCCCCCGTTTTTGAGTTTGCCGCAAGGCAAACCCGGAGGGGACGGCAAGACGCGCGGAGCGCATCAGGCTTGCCGGACAATCTCCTTAGCTCCATAAAAGAAGAAGGACTAGCAAAGCTAGCCCTTCTTCTTTTATATTAAGGTCTGGATTCGAACTCCTGACACGGGGGAATGGAGTTTGATTGACCGGCGGGCCGAATTATAAACAAAGAATTGCCGCCTTTGCACTGTTTTTACACGGAAACTCAGGCAAAAGCAGCCTATTCATTCCACGCTAGTATATTTTTCAAAGTATGAAAGCCATACTTCTGTCCGCAGTTTTGGTCGGGTTGTCTCTATCTCTCGCTTCGGCGAAACCGATGTCCCCGTTTCCGATGACAAAAGTTCAACCGGGCGGCGATTCCCTCACCTATTATGAACGCGGTGATGAATCCTTCCATTACTTCGAAACCGCGGACGGATACCTGCTCATCCAGGATTCCACAGAGACCTTTTATTACGCGGACAGCGCTGCGGATATTTCAAAGCGCAAGGCTTTGAATGCGGACGAACGTTCCGTAAAGGACAAGGCGTTCCTGAACTCGCTCGACAAAGCGAAAGTCAAGTCCCTCTACCGCGAAAAGACCGGCGTTAAAAAATTCATCCGCACCCCGGCGACAATCAAGCGCGGATCCAATGGCGCCCTTCTCAAGCCCACGGTAAAAGACATCACGAAAGGCTCCCCGAAATTCATCGTGATCATGGTCTATACATCCTCTTCCAAATCCTATCAGGCAAACAATACAAAGTCAGAGCTATCCGCGCTGCTCAACGAAAGCGGATATTCCAAACATGGTAATTTCGGCAGCATCCGTGATTATTATGTAGAACAATCCAACGGCGCATTTACGCCCACATTCGATGTCTATGGTCCAGTACAGATTTCACTCTCCGGCACAATCAAAGCCGCCAACGACAATACTATTTTATCCGCAGCACTGAATGCCGCCGGTATTTCCGATTTTTCACAATACAGCATTGATGGTCAATATCTCAACGGCGTCATCATTATGACCCCCGGCACGGACACGGACGGCAAGGGCAGCACTTATGAAAACGTCAGCTATTACGCCAAAGGCGGAAATTACACCGTCGCGAACTACATCATCGCCCCGGAACTCGGAAGCGGCAGCGGTCATCTCCTCGACGGCATGGGAACCATCACTCACGAATTCGGTCACTTGCTCGGACTGATGGATCACTACGTCGCCTACAATGCGACGAACGGCACCGCGCTCACCCCTACATACTGGGACGTGATGGATGTCGGCTGCTATAACGGAACTTATTCCTCCACCGATTCCGGCGATGTTTACGGCACGCACGTTCCAAACTTCTCCGCATTCGAGCGTCAGTCCCTCGGCTGGCTCACGCCCACCGAACTAAGCACAACCGACGGCATCTACGCCGTAGACTCGATTCAGAGCAATACGGCTTACACTGTTTCCACATCGAACAACGACGAATGGTTCCTTATCGAAAACCGACAGCAGAAGGGCTGGGACTCCGAGCTGCCCGGACACGGACTTCTCGTGTGGCACATCGATTATGACGAGAACGCCTGGGAGCAGGACGAAGTGAACAGTGACGCGGCGCATCAGCGCGTCGATATCGAAGAAGCGGACAACAGCGCCACTTCGAAATATGCCTACCCCACCGGGGCCAGGACATTCAATAACTTCGCGACCTGGAGCAGTTCCAGCGCACACAGCGGGCTCTACAACATTACGGAAAAGAACGGCATCGTCTGCTTCACGTTCAGCAGCGGCACCGCCGTCACGAACTGCACTCTCGGCAGCAGTTCTTCCGCAGGCGCATCTTCTTCTAGCATTCAAAGTTCCTCTTCCGCCGCCGGATCCTCTTCAAGCATCGGAAGCTCCTCCGCGACCTACAGCGGCACGGCGACCCTCACGAAATGCGGTACGGGTAATTCACGGCAGACGGTAGAAGCAGGTTCCGCCATCACCGATTTCTGCTACACCTGGACGAATGCGAACACGGTCAGCGTCACCGGGCTTCCCGATGGTGTGACGGCGACGGTCATCCAGAGTTCCTCTAAAGTCAATATCAGCGGCACGGTCAGCGCAAGCGCCGCCGCAAGAGCCTATACATTCATGGTCACCACCGTAGGCGCAGCGACGAACGCGACAAAGTCCGGGGCGATCACAGTCGCCAATTCCACGGGATTCATCACCGGCAACACTTTGTATGCAACCCCGCGGATTGCGATATCCGGCAGGGCTCTCGCCATCGATGTTCCGATGAACGGATCCAAGACACTCGAACTTTACAGCCTCGAAGGAAAACTCCTCCAAAGCATTCCGTTCGATGCGGCATCGCTCCTCATCTCCGCGGCGGATCTGCCCGCAAAAGTATTCCTCGCGCGCATCAGCGTAAACGGTAAATTCATGGCGGAAAAGATAATCGCGCTTCCGTAAAGAACTCTCATACCAACCCCCGAACCGATTGCGGGAATCTTCGGATCCCCGCAATTTTTATATTCGGATTATGCGGATCAAAGTCATCGTAGGCGACATCACGGAACTCCGCGCAGACGCAATCGTCAATGCGGCGAATACATCCCTTTTAGGCGGCGGAGGCGTGGACGGCGCGATTCACCGCGCCGCGGGGCCGGAACTGCTACAGGCCTGCATTCCGTTTCACGGCTGCCGTACGGGCGAAGCCCGCATCACGCCGGGATTCAGACTCCCTGCGAAATTTGTGATCCATACGCCCGGCCCGGTATGGCACGGGGGTTCCAGAGGAGAAGCAGCTCTACTCGCCGCCTGTTATGAAAATTCGCTCCGACTCGCGGAAGAAAACGGTTGCAGAACGATAGCCTTCCCCGCCATTTCCACGGGCGTCTACGGCTACCCCATCCGCGAAGCCACGGAAATCGCCGTGCGCACCGCGAAAAGCTGGACCGGAAAGCTCCCCGGAGAAGTCACCTTCTGCTGTTTTTCGGAACGCGATGCGGAGGTTTACAACAAAGTAATAGGGACCGTGACAGGCACGGTGCCTTCCGACCATGGCGCGACCTGATAAGGAGCAAAGTACACGGTGAGCTTTTTTCCATTGAACGTGAACGCGGAATAGTTTTCCGCCTTGGGAGCGGAACCGGTCTTTACCCAATCCACGCAAGCCGTATCCTTCAAATTGCCGTGACACTGTGTTTTGAGAAGGTTCTTGCGGCAGATGTCAGAAATTTTTTGAAGCGAAAGGCCGACGACATCGGTAATGGAGAGCGTCTGTTTTTGTTTTTTGTCATAGGTGACGGACCAGAGAGCAATGTTCCCGTGAGCGCCACCCGTCCAGTCATAAAAAGTAAAGAGCATACTCACGTAACGGTCGTTTTCGGAAAGGGAATCGCACGTGACATTATATGCAAAAGGAGGCGTCACCATCGTATCGCCATCGCTATGGCGCAGGCTGTCCATACCTTTCCAGTCGGCGGAATACTGTTTTTTCAGAGTCGCATAGCCGTCTTTTACTTTGTGTATAATCATCTTGTTCAGCTCAGGATAATCGCGGAACGTTGGGTATTCCACGCCCGATACGAAAGACGCGCTCGTATCGGCGAGCTTTTCCATTATGTAAGAAGTTCCGCCTGCAAAGCAGGAAGCCGCCAAAGCGGCAATCATGATGATTCCATTTTTCCTCATAAACAACCCCGATGTAAATGTTCTTCTTCAATATACAAACGCGCCCGGCGAAAACCGGGCGGAAAGCGAATTCGACAGTCTCCAGGAAAGGATCCGTCTGCAGTACCAGTCTATCACTAGCCGTCAACAGGCGAAACCGTTCCCGGGCCTGACGTAGAGGATGTGCGTGCTCCAGACCTAGTTCACGTGGTCTATCTTGTCCGCGCAACGATCGCCGTGCGGAGGCGGAGGAAAGATGCCCACCCGATGAAGCCGTTCTTCCATTTTGACGCGAGTTCATCCCAAGTCTCGTTGGAACCACTATAGCCGGAAGCGTCACAAAAATTTGTTCAGGCCTTTGCTGTGAATATATATTTCAATAAGAACACTTCACAAGGAAGTCTTTATGCGTTATTTGTCCATCATTGCGAGCGCCGCTCTGTTTTTGGCGGTAAATTTTGCCGTAGCCGCTCCCCGCTTTACGGAAAATGAGGATTACTTCCAGCAGCTTCGCCGTTACTATCCAAGCCCGGCTACCGCCGACTGGGAACACCAATATGCGGGCGAATATTTTGTAGAAAACAACGTCTGGAACAAAGGCAGCACCCGGGACTACCGGCAGGAAATCGGCATTCTCGGCAACAAAGACGGTTCTGTTTCTGTAGCTTGGGCGTGGGACTGGCCCGCAAGTTCAGAAATCGTCGCCTTCCCGGATATTCTCTACGGCAAAAATCCCTGGGCCGCCGAAAGTTCCACCCCGAAAATGCCTGTCGCAATCAAGGATTTCGACACACTCACCGCCGAATTCGCATTCACCCACTACGGCGACGGCCACCGCAACTCCTCTTTCCAGATATGGCTCACAACGGACTCCGCCGATGACAGGCACCTCCTCAACGAAATCATGATCTGGATCCGCAATGACAATCTTCCTCCTCCTCCTTTTCTTAAAAACGATTCCGTTGCGGGCGAACCCTTCACCGTCACCACGCTGAAAAATCACGGCGACCCGAATCTCAAGCCCCCTGTCCACTGGAACTACTACGCCTTCGTCAACCCGCGCCTCGATTGGAAAGGAAAAATTGACCTTCTCGCGTTTCTGAAATATCTGATTAAGAACAAATTAATAAGTCCAGATGCCTATATTGCGGTCATCAACTTCGGCAACGAAATCCGCGAGGGAAAAGGCATCACGGCGCTCGATCACTACCGGATCCACTTAGTGCGGAAGAGCGGAACCCCCTCGGCATCGGTTCCAGAACGCCGTTAGTCGTAATATTTCTGCATGATTTCTTCGATGTCATTCAGGGCATTCAAAAAAGCGGACACGATCATCGGAGCAAAATGCTGGCCGCTCTCATTTTTAATGAGTGCGACCGCATGGTCGAAAGTCCAGGCTTCTTTATAGGGTCTCTTGCTCATCAGGGCATCGAAAACATCGGCGACGGCGATAATCTGCGCATACACGTGAATGCCGTTCCCTGCAAGTCCATTGGGATAACCAGTGCCGTTCCATTTTTCATGATGCTGCAGCGCGACGATCCGCGCCGCTTTCAGAAGATCGGAAGAATGTTCCCCGATGATCCGACCGCCTATTTCGCAA
Organism: Fibrobacteraceae bacterium; assembly: GCA_041667365.1. GTDB lineage: Bacteria > Fibrobacterota > Fibrobacteria > Fibrobacterales > Fibrobacteraceae > JBAYFD01. The sequence continues at coordinate 14,069 of JBAYFD010000006.1, forward strand.
TGAGTCTTCACAACTTCAAACTCTTCCGTCGTGAGTTTGCCCGGTTTGAGAATGATCGATTCCGGAATCCCTATCTTGCCTATATCGTGCATGGGTGCCGCGTTGTAGAGAATGTTCGCGTGAATGACATCCATTCCGCAGGAGAGGGCAATCCGATAGGAATACTGGCTCATACGCTCGATGTGCCGCCCTGTTTCGCTGTCCTTATATTCTGCGGCGAGACTCAGCCGTTTGATGATCTCAAGGCGGGTCTGATTGATTTCGCTCGTCTTTTGATCCACCAGCCGTTCCAATTCCTTGCTCTGATTGCTAAGGGCGAGATGGGTCCGGAGCCTCGCCTTCACGATCGCCGGGCTGATGGGCTTTGTGACATAATCGACGGCTCCCACTTCGAAGCCCTTCACCTCGTCCACGTCCTGATCCCTGGCGGTCACGAAAATCACGGGAATGTGCTGCGTGATGGGATTTGACTTCAGCTTCTGACAGACCTCGTAACCGTCCATATCGGGCATCATGATGTCCAGCAGAATGATATCGGGTGCCGTTTTTTCCGCGACCTTCAATGCCATAAATCCACTGACGGCTGCCTTGATGTGGTATTCGCTGCCCAATATTCCTTTTAGAACATCGATGTTTTCCGGAATGTCATCCACAACCAGAACGGAATAAATCATAAGCGATTTTCTCCATGTATTTTGTCGATCAACGATCGGCACACACCCAGCGCCGCCTCGAAATCATATTGCTGTAGTTTTGAAAGCAAATCCCTCGATTGAACTTCATATCCTCTTTTTTCTAGTGTCGCCATGATCTTCTTCGCCACGGATTCCGCACCGGCGTCATATCCGTCGAGGAGCGTTTTCAGTTTCTCCAGCGAAGACAGAAGATCTTCGGGTCCGAGCAAAGCGGTGGCCGGGGGCGTGTCTGCGACAGGAAGAGAGCTTATTTCCTCGAAGGCGGAGTGAAGCTTGTCGCTCAACGAATGCAGTTCTTCCATGGCATCCACGTTCTGCACGGAATCCGCCGTTCTCAGTTTGTTTTCCAGAGACTCGGCAATAAATTGAATGTCCCGCGCACCGATGTTCCCGGCGACGCCGCGGAGAGTATGGAACTGTCGCATCAGCGTCCGCAGATCCCCGCTTTTCATGAGCGAGCGGATCTTTTCCATAAAATCGCCGTAATTCTCCCTGAATTTTCCGAGAATTTCAAGATAGAGATCCCGCTTGCCGCCGATGCGGAGCAAGGCGGAATGTACGTCAAAGGAGTGTAAAATTGCCGCTAGGGGTTCCTCATCGCCATCGGTTTTGGATCGGTCGGGGACGAACCGGGCCCTTTCACCAGGAACAATCCATTTCACAAGCATCGCGTAAAGCTCTTCGGGACAGATGGGCTTCGTGAGGTAATCGTTCATCCCGACGGCAAGCGCCTGTTCGCGTGTTCCCTCCATGGCGTCTGCGCTGAGGGCGATTATCGGAACGGAACGGGATGGTTCTTCTCCAGAACGGATTTTCTTCGTCGCCATATAACCGTCCATTCCGGGCATCTGAAGATCCATGAACACAGCATCATAGGAGTTGTGCGAGATCTTACCCACGGCGGCTTCGCCGTCATCGGCGATGTCGACCCAGAAGCCCTCATCTTCAAGCAATTCGCGTCCCACCAGCTGATTGATCTGATTGTCTTCCACAAGAAGGACTTTGGCACCGCGGATTTCATCGAATCCCGGAACGGCATGTTCCTTGGCGCGTCGGCCGCTGATAGCTCTTTCGCCATACAGTTCCATGATTGTGTTCAGAAGGACTGACTGGCCCACGGGCTTCGACAGGATCTTCTCGATTCCCTCGCTCTCTGCCTCCGCTATAACATCGTCCTTCCCGTAAGCCGTGACCAGGATGACGTGAAATTTCTTTTTACCCCACTTTTTCCTTATGCGGCGCCAAGTCTCAATCCCGTTGATCCCGGGCATCTTCCAGTCAAGTATCAAGATGTCGTAGCTCGGGTCCGCCGCTTTGATGGCTTCAAAGCCCGAAGCGACCATTGTGACCTGCATATGAAAGGCACCCAGATATTCCCCGATGACCTCGCGTGCAGTGGAGTTGTCGTCCACCACGAGAATTTTGAGCTGTCGGAGAACCTCTGGAATGATCTTCGGCTTGTTCATGGGGGAGTCGCAGATTTCAAAGACTGCATTGAAGAAGAACCGGCTGCCTTTTCCGAAGGTACTCTCGACGCCGATTTCTCCCCCCATCATACTGATCAGATTCTTGGAGATGGTCAGTCCGAGACCGGTCCCGCCGTACTTCCTCGTCGTCGATTCGTCGGCCTGGGAAAAGGGGCGGAAGAGCATCCCGAGCTGTTCGTCCGTCAGGCCGATTCCCGTGTCTTCCACGGAAAAAGAGACATCGGCTTTTCCGCCCACGATGCTATTTAATGTCACCTTCAGGGCGACCTCGCCTTCGTCCGTGAATTTTACGGCGTTATTTGCAAGATTGATCAGCACCTGTCCGAGCCGGAGAGGATCTCCCTTCATGCACAGCGGAACCTCCGGAGCTTTTCTAATCACGAATTCGATATCCTTTTCAAAGGACTTCATGCTGATGGCGCTCGACACATTGTCCAGAACGTCCTCAATGGAGAATGGAACCGCCTCCATCTTCATCTTGCCGGCTTCTATTTTGGAAAAGTCCAGAATGTCGTTAATGATTCCGAGGAGATTCCGCGCCGAATTCCCGATCTTTTTCACGTAATCCAGTTGTTTCGCATTGAGGTCCGTCCTTTCGAGGAGCGCATTCAATCCAATGATCGCGTTCATCGGGGTCCGGATTTCGTGACTCATATTCGCAAGGAAGTCCGACTTCGCACGCGTAGCCGCCTCAGCGTTCTCCTTCGCAACGCGCAACTCCGCGGACTGCATCTCAAGCAGTTCGTTCTTTTTCCGAAGATCGCGCAAAAGCTCCGCACGGGACGGAAGGGCGAGAGCGAGCGACAGCCGTTCCACAAACGACGCATCTAGAGCAAGTTCAGGAACCGGAAGAATGGCGCGCGCCTCCGCATACCGCGTCCTCCCATTCCTGCCACTGACGAACGAATCGAAGAAAGCCTTTCCAAACTCAAGCTCCACATCCTTCGGAATCCCGGCAAAGCGAAGCACGAGAGCGCAGCGCAGCGCATCATCCTCTAAGCTTGCGGAAAGGGAAAGCGGGGCATCCCCGGAAAAGCAGCGGTCGCATATTTCGGACACTGCCGCTTCCATCCGGGACGAACGGTACGGACTGAAATGTAGGCTCCGCGCAAGGGAAAACACCTTCCTCCTGACGAGGACGATGCTTTCCGCTGTCCGTACCTGCAGCTTTCCGAGTTTCACCATGAATTCCTCTGAAGCCATTTGCGGGCTTCTACCCGGGTTCCTCTTCCCGCTTCGGATTCGATTTCAAACGTATCCATAATCCGTTCTACGGAAGAGAGACCTAGTCCGAGACTTTCCGACGTACTGAAGTTATCTTGCATAGCGAGATCCAGATTGCGGATGCCCGGGCCTTTATCTTCCGCGCGAATTTCGATACCCGTCCGTCCATTGCCGAGAATAGTGGAAATGATGACTGTCCCGCAAGAGGCATATCGGAGAATGTTCGTGGAAAGTTCCGACACCGCCGTCGCGATCATCACCTCATCCGTCGATCCGAAGCCCGCGCTTCTCGCTATTTCACGGGTCATGATGATTACAGTGGCATTGTCTTCTTCTTTGTTCAGTGCAAAAACAAAATTTCGGAGATGCTCAACCGGATCGGCTTGCGTTTTATCATCTTTATAGTATTTCGCCATTTTTCGCCTCGTTTTACAGCGGAAATCAATCCGCCGATTCAATCAATCCGAGACCGTGTTCGATATTGCGGCAGATGCAGAGTCCGTTTACATCCGCATCGAAGTCCACCAAAGAGGACGCCATCGCCGGGTTGAGGCCCATCCAGGCAGTCTTCAGGCCCATCAGACCAAGCGCCGCCGAAATTTTGCGAAGTATGGAAAAGGTGATGCTGTCGAGTACAGCAAGGCCGCTCAGATCGAGAATCACACCTTGGAGTTCGCGTTTTACCGCAATCTGGACGATCCGGTCATAAAGGCGATCCATCTGCCCGCGGGTCAGCTCCCCTTGGATATTCGCCACGAAACAGTTCTGGGTAACGGTTCCTGATACAATGTATTCATCGCCGGAATCCATCGAGCCTCCCCGCTTACTCGACCGTTTCCGCTTTGACCACGCGCAAATTGATCATGGAAAAAGCTTCGGTTAGTGCGTCGCTCAGGGTGGATTTCGTTTTGATCGAGCCGAGATCGATTCCGAGTTGGATTACGGTCTTCGCAACGGCGGGAGAAATTCCGGAAAGAAGGCATTCGCATCCCATGAGCTTCGTCGCTTTCGTGATCTTGATGAGGTGATTTGCCACTGCCGTATCGATAGCGGCTACCCCTTGAATATCCAGAATGATGACTTGGGCACCGGATTCGAGTATTTTATTCAGCATACTGTCCATCATGTGCTGCGCGCGGCTCGTATCGATCACGCCGAGGACAGGGAGCACGAGAATGCCGTCCCAGAGCTTGATCGTAGGGGTGGACATATCTCGGATAGTGCGGCTCTGCTCGGTCAGCTTCTGCTCATCCAGCACCCTCTGCGTCACATCCAGAACGAATTCAAGACCGCCGATAACCGTTCCATTTCCATCTTTCAAGGGAACCGCCGTGCTTTCGAGATAGCGCATACCGCTACCGCCGTCCGCCTGGCTTCGCACCGAGTGGATCTTTCCATCGGCCATCGCTTGGGCTATGCAGCACTGCGGCGTTTTGCACTGGGAATTGCGCACGGTATCGTAACAGTGCTTTCCGATGATATCTTTCCCCGTCGATCCTGTAAAGGCGAGTGCCGCCTCGTTCGCGTACAGCGTATTGAAATTCTTATCCACCGCAATGACTATCGCGGGTAACTGATCCAGGATTTCTTTTTCAAGTTCGATTCCATTGGCGTTCATATCATCGTCTCCTTTTCGAATAAACGAAAGACTTCTTTTCTTAATCTATCCAAAAAAGGAGGAATCGTCAATAGAAAAAAGAAAATTGCATAATGGCTACACCTGAATTTTTTTACGCGCAGAAGTCTTTTTCACAAAAAAGCATGCGAATGCCCTAGTGTCCTGAATAAATTCATCCATTCCTTTGGGACATTTGTGAACACTGAACTTGATTCAATCTTGAATTTCGGGGGAAATTTTTTGTTTGGTTATGAAAATGGCGATTTTAAGTTGATTTCATAAGTTTACGATCAATCAAGTTCTTGTTTCTGATACAAACAAATATGCAAGAAGTATATTTGCAGAGGAGGCTCAAGTATGAGTGACTGGAATCCGAACCTATACCTTCAGTACAACAATCTGCGTTTGCAACCCTCGGTCGATCTCGCGTCCCGGATCCATCTCGAAAACCCGGCGAAAATCCTCGACTACGGCTGCGGTCCCGGCAACAGCACCCAAGTGCTCCGGGCGAGGTGGCCCCATGCTGACATCCTCGGCACGGACTATTCGGAAGCCATGATCGCCAAAGCGAAGGAATCCTATCCCTCCATGCGCTGGGAACGCGAGGACATCACCACCTGCGATACTTCAAAAAAATACGACCTCGTCTTTTCGAATGCCGTCATCCAGTGGATCTTCGGCCACGGAAAACTGATGGACAGGCTCATCGGCATGACATCACCGGACGGCGCCGTAGCCTTCCAGATACCCCAGTATGATACGATGCCCGTCTCGTCGGTCATCGACGAGGAATTTCACATCCTTTATCCAGAGAGTTCCTTTTCCATCCATTCCATTTTCGAATTTCACGACGCTTCGTATTACTACGGAGAATTCAATGACCGGTTCCGGAAAATGGATCTGTGGAAGACGTCTTACATTCACGAAATGAAATCCTACGGAGACATCGTGACGATGATAGAATCCACGGGACTCCGCCCCTATCTGGAAAAAACAGAAGAAGGAAAAAGGAATCTGCTTCTTGAAAACGTAATGAAGCAACTTGAAAAGACCTATCATCAATTTCAGAACGGGCATGTACTCTTTCCCTTCGAACGGCTTTTCGTAGTGGGTTACGTTTAAGCTTGCTATAATTGTGCCATGCAGTGGATTTTTCTCGGTGTCGCCATTCTGATGGAAGTCATTGCCACTTCCACATTGAAAGCTTCGAACAATTTCACACGGCTGATTCCATCGATAATCGTGGTTTGCGGCTATGCTCTTTCTTTTTACCTGTTCTCCTTTGCCCTGAAATCGATCCCGCTGGGTATCGCTTACGCCATCTGGGCAGGACTTGGAATCGTTCTCGTTTCCTTTACGGGTCTTGTCATCTACAAGCAGCACCTGGATTTTCCGGCACTTCTCGGAATTGCTTTCATCATTACAGGGGTTGTCGTTATCCGTCTTTTTTCCAATACCACAGGGAAGTAATATGCCCGACCGCGAAGTGAAAACCATCCGCGACCTGATCTTCTACCAGTACGCGAAAATCATTGCCAAAGCCGCCATGGGGCCCGATGCCAAAAAAGCCGCCTACGGCTTCATCAAGACCACATTCCGGAAACTCCGGGACGACGAGAAAAAATGGTCGGGCTATCTCCACGAGGACAAACAGTTGGTCAATGCCGAAAAGTGCTGCGCCTACTGCGGTTCCACGGAAAATCTCGAGTGGGAGCACATCGTCCCGAAGTCGCTTTGCATCAATGAACGCTGCCCTGCCTGTGAGCGCATTCAGGGAATCCACAACCAGATCTGGGCCTGCAAAACCTGCAATACCCGCAAGGGCACCAAGGGACTCTATCACTTCATGAAGGAACTGCACCCGGACGCGAAGCCTTTTTCCGACTGCATTCCCACGCTTCTGGAAGAGAAATATCTGAAAACGATCTGGTACTGTCACCTCTGCAACGGCACGCTCGATTGGGACGGCACCGGAAAACCGGGCGGGGCGAAGCTCGATGTGTTCGATCTGGATTTCCCTTGTACAGTAGAAGGGAAAGCGCATTAATCGTATTGAAAAAACTTATTCCTAATGGAGAATCATCATGTCCGATCAGTTTGATAACGTTTCGATCATCAAAAAAGCAAACGTTTATTTTGATGGAAAAGTCACAAGCCGCACCGTCCTTTTCCCGGATGGCACGCGGAAAACGCTCGGCTTCATGATGCCCGGCGAATATGAATTCGGGACGAACACCATTGAAATCATGGAAATGCTCAACGGAAAAGCATTGGTTCTTCTCCCGGGGAAATCGGAATGGCAGGAATTCAAAGCGGGGGAATCTTTCGAAGTTCCCGCAAAATCCTCCTTCAAATTGAAGATGGATGTCGCCGTGGATTACTGCTGTTCCTACAAATAAAAGCGGACATCCACTGTCATTGCTTTATATATTCTTATTAGGATATTCTATGACCGCCAACATAACGCCCCGGATTCAGGACATTCCTTTTACAGAACTCGTGAAAATCAAGCCCCTGTGGCAGGATTTAAACCAAATTCATCTTGCGGATTCCATTTACTATCAGGATTTCTATAGGAAATTTACTTTTGAAAAGCGCATGGCGTTCCTGAATCGCATGAATACGGAAGACATCAAAATTTCCGTCATTCAAACGGGAGAACAAATTCAGGGTTATTGTCTTTCGACCGTCCGGGAAGGC